>RFHL01000485.1 GCA_003696875.1 Bacteroidota bacterium
CTTCCAGAGCCTCAAAAAGCGGGGGTTCGACCTGGAGGCCACCCACCTCAAGCACCCAGAACGCATATGTCGCTTGTTTGCCCTCTGCGCCATGGCCTTTACCATCTGCTTTCTCACCGGAAAGTTTGAACATGCCCGAAAGCCTATCCCCAAGAAGAACCATGGCTACAAGCAGGTCAGCTTTTTCCGAAAGGGACTCGATACCTCACGCGAAGCCATGCGCCTTAATGTGGGAATCAAGACCTGCTTTGAATGGATCATCAATCGGATTGATCTCAAAATCAATGAATTAGACTTCTTCAAGAAAATTGTCGTGTAGAGTGGCAGGATAGGAACTCTCATGGACAAATGCGACTTTTTGAATTGCACCCGTTTCGTACGCGAAAAACTTAGCGACCGCCTTCAATATTCGGGTTGGGCGTAGGATAGCGCGCCCCGCTCTCATCCAGCCAGGTCTGCATGGCGGCTTTCAACTCGGCGACCTTCTCCGGGTACTCGGCCGATAGCTCGTGCTGTTCTTCCATATCCTCGGCGATGTGAAAGAGCTCGTAGCTGTCATCTTCGTAGCGATGAATCAGCTTCCAGTCCCCCTGCCGGAAGGCCGTTCCGGGCGTTTCGCCCTGATTGGCATAGTGGGGATAATGCCAGCCGAGCAGGGTTTCGTGCGCCTCGCTGCTGCCTTGCAGCAGGGGCACGAAGCTGCTCCCATCCAGGTGCTGCCCAGGCTTGAGGGGCAGGCCGGCAATCTCCAGCAGGGTAGGATAAAAGTCGGTGCTGATGACGGGCGTCTCGCAGGTACTCCCCGGGGCAGTATGCCCCGGCCAGCGCACGATCAGCGGCTCACGGATGCCACCCTCGTACAGCCAGCCCTTGCCTGCCCGGAGGGGCAGGTTGGCGGTGGGATGTCCCTCCGAGGTGGCTAGGCCCCCATTGTCCGACATGAAAACGATCACCGTGTTGTCGGCCAGGCCCAGCGAATCGAGGGTATTCAGCACCACCCCCACGGCCTGATCCATGGCCTCGACCATGCCGGCATAGACCGGATGACACTGCACCATCCGGGTGCGGTTATCGGGCTTGGGGCCCCAGGCTTCCCATTGATCCTCCAGCCCCAGGGAGTCCTTTTTGGCCTGGTACTTGGCCTCGAGATCGGGCCGTGCCATCAGGGGCGTGTGGACGGAGTAGAAGGCGAGATAGGCAAAAAAGCTGGTGTCCTGATTGGCTTTGATGAAGGCCGCGGTCTCGCGGGCGAGCCGGTCCGGCAGGTGTTCGCCGGGCGGGCCATCCTCCAGACGGGGATTGCCATAGGGCGAAAAGTACTTGTCGCCGCCGTAGGGACCCCCGCGCTCAATGCCGCCTTTATTTACATCAAAACCTTGGTTTTCAGGGAAATATTCCTCCCCACCCAGGTGCCACTTGCCCGCAAAGAAGGTGCGGTAGCCGGCCTCTTTGAAAGCCTCGGCCAGGGTGGTGTCGCTATGCTCCAGATAGGGGAGGTACTCGGCCGGGAGGAGGGGCCGGTCCCCAAAGGCGCCGTAGCTCCAGTGGCCCGGCTTCACATCTTGCGGCTGTGGCCCGCCGAAGTACTGGGTATGCTGGGTCCGGGCCGGGTTTTTGCCGGTCATGATGCTGGAGCGGGTGGGCGAGCAGACCGGGCTCGCCGCGTAGCCCTGGTAAAACTTCATGCCCGTCGCCGCGAAGGCGTCGATGTGGGGTGTTTCGTAAAAACTGCTGCCAAAAGCCCCTACATCGGTCCAGCCGAGGTCGTCGACCAGAATGAAAACCACATTGGGCGGGGGTGGAACGGTTGCGGTTTCGCAACCGGACAAGGCCAGTACCACGGCCAGAAAGCAGAGTAGCAGCAGAGACTTCATGGGGAAAGAGATTGGGGCTCGGTGCCGGGGTGCTCGGCTTCTTCGAAGATATGTTTTTTGAGGATAAGGCTTTGGCGGGTGTACGTCAATTCTCCATGACGGAAAAAGGCGGGCGCTTCGTCGAGCTTTCCGATGCATCGGGACATTTTTTCGGTGTCTGCATGTGCTGAACTGGTCGAAGTAAGCCTGTCGAAGCCCCGAAAAAATGAAATCTGACGTACACTCAAGCCATAAGGAATGGCTGGGTTTCAGGTGTTTATTTCTTGGTGTTTGACGAACACGGGTCTCACTCAGCCCATTTTTACCAATATTTTCATGATATCCCCCGGATGCCGAGACCAGTAATCCAGGGCCGAAGACACTTCTTCGAGCTTTACTACCCGGGAAATGAGCTGATTGGTGTTGGTTGCTTGCTTGCTGTAAAAAAGAAATCACGGCCTGAAAGTCGTCGGCGCTTGCATTGCGAGATCCCATGATGTCCATTTCCTTTTTGACCACCAGGTGAGTCGGGAGGTCAATGTCATGCACGGCATCTCCGATGCAGACCACCTGGCCGGTGTAGGCGACCTCTTCGATGGCAGTCCGATAGGTTTGGGGGCTCCCCATGGCCTCCATGACGACATCTGGTCCCAGGCCCTTGGTGAGTTCCAGTACTTTTTCCGAAAAGTCATCCGTCCCGGCTGGAGGCCAAAAGCAGCCCCAAAGGACTTTGCCAGCGCCAGTTTTCGCTCATCCAGATCCACGGCGATCACCTTGGCGCCGCGGAGACTCGCACCGATGATTGCGCCCATGCCGATCATGCCACAGCCCAAGATCAGGACCGTATCGCTAGGCGCTACCCGACCTCTGGCGACGGCATGGAACCCAACGGTCAGTGGCTCGACCAGAGCGAGATGGGGCGCGGATAAACCGTCTGCGAACAGCACTTTCTCAAAAGGGATATTGAAGAACTCCTGCATCGCGCCATCGCACTTTACGCCCAGGGTTTGGTTGTAGGTACAGGCATGGAACCTTCCCCGCAGGCAGGCAGCGCAGCTGCCGCAGTGGGAATAGGGAATAACGGTGACAGACCTGCCGAGATCATAGCCTCGATGCAGGGGAACCTCGTCTCCGAGGGCGACGATGGTGCCACTGATTTCATGACCGGGAATGCGGGGGTAGGTCATCAGCGGATTCTTCCCCAGGAAGGTGCTCAGGTCGGTCCCACAGAGGCCCACGTAGTCAATCCGTAATTTGACTTCATGGTTTTTGGGCGGGAGATCATCGATCTGGATAAGGGCTGCCTGGCGTTTGTTTGGTATGCTGATCGCTTGTATCTGCATGAATGTCAGCCCTTTTGAGGCAAGAGAGCCCGATCCAGGTGTACGTACCCGCCATCCACAAAAAGAAACTGCCCGGTGGTGTGAGACGACAGATCCGAAAGGATAAACATGCAGGTATTGGCAATCTCTTCCGGAGTCGTCATGCGATTTTGCAGGGGGATGGTGGCGACAATCGAGGTCAGCTTTTCTTCGCCATGCTCCAGGGAGTCGATCCAGTTTTGGTAGGCAGGCGTCCAGCTCTCGGCGATGATGAGGGCATTGACCCGGATGTCATACCGGATCAGGTCTACCGCCCACTCGCGCGTAAGGGCCAGCACGCCGCCTTTGGCGGCGGCGTAGCCCGAGGTGCCCCCCTGCCCGGTCAGGGCGACCTTGGAGCCGATGTTCAAAATGGGGCCCTTGGACTCCTTCAGGTAGGGCAAGGCACACTTGGTGAGCATAAAGTAGCTGGCCACATTCAGCTTGAGCGACTGCATGAAGTCTTCGTAGCTACTATCCCAATTCACTCCGTCGTTCACGCCCACATTGTTGAGCAGGCCATCTATGCGGCCATATTTCGCCACAATCTTCTGGATGGCCGCTTCGATCTGTTCGGGCTGGGTCATGTCGGTTTGGACAAACAACCCATCAATGCCCTGATCCTTTAACTCTTGCTCATACGTAAGGCCGCGGGCGTTTCGGTCTACGATGACCGGGATCGCGCCTTCCTGCCCCAGGCAGCTCACGATGGTTTGGCCGATGCTGCCCCGCATACCGGCACTGCCTGATACGACAATTACTTTGTCTTTGAGTCCTAGATCCATCAGGTTGTTTGTTTGGGGGGTGGCAGAATGAAAAAAGGAGAAGGCAGTCGGCGTACCTTGGTTCCTTTTGATTTCAATGCCTAAGTTAAGGGTGTTTGCTTCCCGGCAAAGCAAAGGTTTGTCATAGCTCCCGGCTGGTTTGTCAGGTATGTCCGGGTACATTCACGTCTCTTTGTTTCAGGAAGCATAATGTGATCTCAATGAGAAGTTTCTACTTGTTTTGGGTCAGCCTGTGCCTGCTGACCACGGTAGGGGCCCAGGAAGCGCCCGTCCTTTGGTACGAACAGCCCGCCGCTGACTGGAACCAGGCTCTGCCCGTCGGCAACGGCCGCCTGGGCGCGATGGTCTTCGGCGGCTATGCCCGCGAGCACATCCAGCTCAATGAAGAAAGCCTTTGGGCAGGCTGCCCTACCCGGCCCGATGCCGATGCCCGGGCACATCTGCCCGCCATCCAGCAGGCCCTGCTGGAGGGGCGCATCGAGGAGGCGCTGGCGCTATCCGAGGAGCACCTCCGCAGCGACCCGCTGCGGATTCGGTCCTATCAGCCCCTAGGCGATGTCTTTATCGACTTCGTCGACCACAAGTTTTATCTGCCTCAGCCACGTCCCCTGCCCGTAGCAGGCTATCGGCGGGCCCTGGATCTGGCGACTGGCCTCGCCACCACGACCTATACCCTCGACGGGGTCACGGTTCACCGGGAGATCTTTGCCTCGGCTCCGGATGATGTGATCGCCATCCGCCTCTTCAGCGAGCAGCCCGGCGGACTCACCTTCCGCTTTTCGCTCAGCCGGGAGCAGGACGCCCGGGTCGAGCCGGTAGGCGAGCAGGAGTTGGTGATGACCGGCCAACTGGTCGACCTGCCAGGTCCGGATATGGGGCCGGCTGGCTTGCATATGAAGTTTGCCGCGCGCGTGCGCGCGCAGGTCGCCGGAGGCCGCCTTCAGGCGGTGAATAACAGCTTTTTTGTTCAGGAAGCGGATACGGCTACCTTTTACCTCACTGCCGCCACCGACTACCGCCCCGAGACGCTTGATTTCGACCCCAACATTGATCCGGCCGGGCGCTGTGCCGAGATCCTCGATCGGCTGGCCGGGCGGGCATATTCCGTGATTCGCGCTGCGCATGTGGCTGACCATCAGGCGATGTTTAACCGGGTATCGCTGGATCTCGGAGGCGAGGACCGGAGCCACCTCCCTACCGACCGGCGCCTGCAGGCTGTCAAGGATGGAGACGAGGATCCTGGTCTGGCCGTGCTGCAATTCCAGCTGGGGCGCTATCTCCTCATGGGCTCATCCCGGGCGCCCGGGCGCCTGCCTGCCAACCTCCAGGGCATCTGGAACGATCGCTACGCGGCCGCCTGGAACGCCGATTTTCATACCAACATCAACCTGCAAATGAATTATTGGCCGGCGGAGGTGACGAATTTGTCCGAAACCTTTCTGCCTTTTTCCGATCTGGTCGAGCGCCTGCGGGTACCCGGCCGGGAGACGGCCCGGCTCACCTATGGCGCCGAAGGCTGGACCATGAACCACCTCACCGATGTCTTTGGGCATACGGCCATCTCGGACGGCATTGGCTGGGGAACTTTCCCGATGGCCGGTCCCTGGCTGGTGCTGCACCAGTGGGAGCATTTTCTCTTCACCCGGGACCATCGCTACCTGGAGGAAGCCGCCTACCCCAGTATGAAGGAGTCGGCGGAATTTGTCCTGAGTTTCCTGATTCGGGATGAAAAAGGGCAGTGGGTAACCGCGCCCTCCAATTCGCCCGAAAATACCTACCGCCTACCCGATGGGAGCCAGTACAAATTTACCTACGGGGCGACCATGGACATACAGATTATCCGGGAGTTGCTCACCGCCTGCCTCGCCGCCGAGGCCGAGCTCGGTCATCCCAATCCGGGCTTTGCCGCCCGTTGCCAGGCGGTGCTGGCAGACCTGCCGCCTACCAAGGTGAGCGCCCGCTATGGGACCATTCAGGAGTGGATTGAGGATTATGAAGAGGCCGACCCTGGCCACCGGCATATGTCCCACCTCTTTGGCCTGCACCCAGGCAGCCAGATCACCCCCGATACGCCAGAGCTGTTTGAAGCCGCCAAGAATACCATCGCCCGTCGCATGGAGTA
>RFHL01000486.1 GCA_003696875.1 Bacteroidota bacterium
CCGGCGATGCGGTCACCCATGTCCCAGTTGCCGCCTTCCAGGCTGAGCGCTACCCGCCCGTGATGCAGGCTCAGACCGGCACGCCCACCGAGCTGCTGGCTGCCCTGCCACCAAGCGCCTCGGCCGTAGCCATGAACTTGCCAGCCCTGGTCGGTGTAGGCCAGGTCGGGCGACAGGACCTGCACCACCCCGCCGATGGCATCGGCGCCGTAGGGAATCATGCCTCCCCCCCCGGGCACCACTTCCACCCGGCCCCAGGCGTGGACCGGCAGCATCCCCAGATAGCTATCTGCCCCGTCGCCCCAGACCAGAGGACTGAGCCGGATGCCATCCATCACGGTGAGCACCCGCTGTCCGGACAGTCCCCGGAGGGAGACACCCGCCTGGCCCAGGCCAGGCTGAAACGTCCAGAGGCCGGGCTGTCCAGCCAGGGCCTGCCCCAGGCCCTGCGGCATACTGCGATTGATCTCCCGGGCCGCCACGGCACTGACCGAGGCGGGGGACAGAAAAGGATTGCGGGCAAACCCCTGGGGCGTCACCAACTCCGGGATCGCATCGTCGCCAGGGCGCCGCTCCATCGACAAGCCGATGGAGACAACCGCCTGCTCGGCCACGATCTCGCGAACCACGGTCGCGTATCCGGGTGCTTGGAAGCGCACCAGATAAAAACCCTGAGGCAGGTCTTCGATCTGAAAAAAACCTCTCCGGTCAGTCTGACCGGTGAGGAGGGTCCTTTCCACGATCACCTGAACCCCGGCCAGCGGCTTCCTCCGGGTACCATCATAGATCGACCCCTGGAAGGAAGCGACCTCCTGGGCCCACAAGCCGGAGCCAATATCAATCAGAAGCAGGCTGAGAAGACAAAGTATGTGTTTCATAGAAGGAAATTGGCAGCGTGTTTACTCACTTTCCACAACGACCGGTAGGTCCTGCCTGTTTTTTTTGACCTCAAAGACCGATCCAAAGGTAGGATAAAGGCCGCTTATTTGAAGGGCAATCTCGGAGTATTGCTTTCGCCACAGAAATCATCAAACAGCAAGCGGCTGGCAATCAGGCATTCTCCCTTTCCCACCACCACCCGTGTATTCCCAGCCTTTGAAACGTCCTTTCACCAGAATTTTTCTCTCAACTGCCATACATTCCCTCATTTTTCCTATTTTCATATCCTCCAACTAACCCTAGCTTGTATGCGCATCCTCCGCCTTGCCCTCAGTGGTCTCGCTTTGATCCTGGGTTCCCTGGCCCTTGTCCAGGCTCAGATCAAGATTTCTCCATTGGCGCCCGCTCAAGGACACTATCTGTTTGCGACCGACGGGGACAGCCTGCCCGCCCTCACCAGCATTCCGGGTTTGCACGCGCCCTACTACCACTTCTTCTGGGAATTTGGAGATGGATACTTTGGCAGCTCACCAGCAGCCCTGAACCATCTCTACCGCAAAGCAGTAGTGGCCGGGCAGACCGACTTTACCGTGCGCCTGCGCAGCCATGGCATCTATACCACCAGCAATGACCCGCCTATCGACGAGGAGCTACTGATCGTAGGGGGAACCGATCCCGTGGCTCCCGACTCCCTGATGTACGACCTGGGGCCAGTAAGTCTGCAGGCCAGCTGGATGGGACAGGTAGCCGTAGACGATCCCCTCACCTTGGCCCTGCTCTACCAAAAGGACGACCCCTCTGCCAATGGTATAGAACAGGGGGACCTCTTTCTCTACTATGACAAAGCCTACATTCAACCACAAGGCGCCGTCAGCACCCGCATTTTTCATGACGAAACCCTCTCCGGCCTGAATCAATCTGTATCAGGCACCCCCAATTATAACCGGCGGGCGCATTGGCGCTTTAATAATCTGATGGAGGCCCGTAGCATCTTTATGGACATGCAGGTGCGCCCCACGATTCCTGAGGGACAGGATTCGCTGGTTTACCTCAAACTGGAGATGGGGTATCGGGGCAAAAACGGGCCAGTGACCCACGCACAGGAGCTCATCCTGCCCGTAGGCAACGCCAAGGATCCCAACACACTATACTTCACCCCCTCTTGCGTGCCCAAAGGAGCCCCAGCCCAGAAACTCCGCGCCCGGGTAAGCTTCATCAACGAAGGCAACGGCCTGGCGAATGATATTGTGGTCCAGATTCCGGTTCCCAAGGGGCTGGACCCGAATACGGTGAGCATCGTAGACACCAAAGCGGGACAAGCGGGCAGTTTTGTGGTACAGCCGGGCGGCTACTATGTCAGCGAACTCAATGTGATCCAGTTCAAGTTTAGCGGGGCCAGCATGCCTGGCCTGAAAACCCCCGGCCTGATTGTCCCTTCCGCCACCCAGGGCTATGTCGAGTTTGAGGTGATGACCGATCCTGCCACCTACCCTCCGGAAGATTTCTTCCAGGCTCAGGCCTCGGTGGTGTTTAATACCGAAGCGCCGGTGCTGACCAATCGGGCCACCGTCCGCCTGACGTCGAAAGACGACCCCTGCAAACAGCGCCCTGTAGATGAAGAGGAGAAAGGCGATCCCGACAAGCCCGTCATCTGGACCATCCTGGCGCTGCTGGCCAGCCTGATCACCGCCCTGGTTTTTTGGCTCAGCCGGCAGAATGAATCGGGTTCATGAGACCTGACCGCTGCTGGTGGATCATCTGCGGATGGGGGATTGGCATGCTGCTGGCAGCGGCCCTGCCTGCCCAAGCCTGCGACGAAGCCGTCGCCGACAGCCTGTATGCCGAGCTGAGCAGCCTGCGGCCCGCCTCGGTTCGGGAGCCCGTGGCCCGGCAAGCCGCGGCGGCCTATGCCTGCCTGGACAACCCCAGCCGCTGGGCCAACTGCTATAAATACCTGAGCCGAGGCTATGCCGAGGAAGGCAACCTCAGCCAGGCCATCGCCTGGATGGATACGGCCCTGCACCGAGCCGAGACCCTCCCTCCCAAGGTGGCGGCGGGTCTATATATGTTTCGGGCAAGTTACTGGGAGCAGGCCGGGCTCTATGGCCCGGCCGCCGAGGATTACGAGGCCGCCCGGCAGGGCGTCCTCACCGAGTCCCCGCTCAAAGCCAGCTCGGCGCGCTACATCTACAAGCCTCTGGCCAATGCCCATACCCGCCTCGGGGATTATGAAAAAGCCGAAACCCTCTTGCTGGAAGCCCGGCAGATTTTTCAGGACTGGGACGATATCCAGGGGGAAGGAGAAGTGCTGAACGACCTGGGGCTGCTGCTGCGAACGACCGGGCAGCTGACCGCCGCCCGGGACACCCTGGCCCGCGGGCTGGCCTTGCCAGGCCTGGCCCCCCATACCCGGCTCATCCTGCGCATCAATCAGGCCGAAGTCTGGGCCGACCTCCGGGAACTCGAAGGTGCCCGGCGCAGCCTGCAAAGCCTGGTGAAAGAGGCCGAGGCCTGGCCCGAGCTGCAAGCCGCCGCCCAGGCGGCGCTGGGCTCAGTCCTGGCGGAGCTGGGTCAGCCTTTGGCCGCCCGGGCGGCCTATGAAGCCGCCATCGCCACCTACCAATCGGCCGGCGCCCAGGCCCCGCATCGCCAACTGGGCAAGACCTTTGCGGCCCTGGGCGAGCTGCAGCTCGAAAGCAACCAGCCTGCCCGCGCGCTGGAAAGCTATCAGCAGGGCCTGAGGTGGCTCCTGCCCGGCTTTGCCCCCTCAGCCCCGGCCGACCTGCCGGAGGCAGAGCAGCTATTCGCCGAAAATACCCTCTCCACGCTCCTGACCGGCAAGGGAAAAGCCCTGCACCGTCTTGGTACCCAACATCCAGAGCGGCTGGACGCCGCGCTGGCCCATCTCGAGTTGGCCCTTGCCACCGAGACCCGGCTGGAGGAGACCTACCTCTACCCCTCCGCGGCGGCGGCCTGGCTGGATGCCCGCTTCGACCTGATCGGCGCCGCCCTGGCGGCGGCCTATGATCGCTGGGAGCAGGCCCCTTCCCGCCCCCACCTGGAGGCCATCTTCCACTACAGCGAGGCCGGCAAGGCCACCTGGCTCCGGCGCGCCCTGGCCGACCGCCGGGCCCAGCAGCAGGCCAAGCTGCCCGCAGACTGGCAAGCAGAAAAAAGACGCATAGAAAGGGCCCTGGCCCTCCTGGCTCATGAGCGGCAACACGCGCGCGAGCAAGGACTGACCTGGACGGAATCGGACCACCTAGCCTGGCAGCAAAAGCGGGAACGATGGCTGACGGCCCGCCAAGCCTGGGAGGCAAAGGCCCGCCGGCAGCTCTCACCCCAGAATCGGGATGAAGAGGTCTCGGTAGCGCTGACGACCATTCAGGGCCAATTGCCGCCGGAAACGGCCATGCTCAGCTATGCCTGGGGGCCGAAGCAGCTCTTCGGGCTGGTCATTTCTGCTGAGGCGGTCACGCCCTTCCGGCTGGCCCGATCCCCATGCTTGGGCCAGGACATCCAGGCTTTTCGGGAAAGCATCTATGCCCCCTATCTAAATCCCATGGCCCCCGGTGATAGCCTAAACCGGATCTACCAACGGCTTGGCTACCAACTGTTTGAGGCCATTTGGCCAGAGATGGAACTCCCCCGCCACCTCATCATCCTGCCAGACGGGCCGCTGGGTTACCTTCCCTTCGGCGCCCTGCTCACCCAGCTGGTGGACGGGCAGCCCGAACCGGCCCATTTGCCCTATCTTCTCAAAATCCATAGCCTGACGCAAGCCTTCAGCGCCGGTAGCTGGTATGCGAGCCAGGAATATTTCGTCCCGGCTCCCGAAGGCCAGCTCACCCTGGCTCCTGCCTACCCTCCATTGGCTGCGACCGAGTCAACTGGTCAGGCTCACCGCCGGGATGCCCTGGGGTCACTGGCCTACAACACGCTGGAGGCGGAAGCCATTTATGGGCAAATGGGAGGCAAGCTGCTGGTGGGGTCTGAGGCCCGACCGGAGCAATTTCTGGAATATGCCCCCCGCTACCGGTGGCTTCATTTTTCAGGCCATGCCA
>RFHL01000487.1 GCA_003696875.1 Bacteroidota bacterium
AGGTGGCACATCTCCCACGTTTTGGAGGCTGTGGGTCATAAGCCGGGTGTACTCCCGCTCGCCACCCTTCACCTTGGGGTAAAGACCTGGGTGAGGTTGGCGTGAGCTTCTAGCTTCTCGACTCATCACTGAACAGCATTAGCCGCGAGTCCGCAACAGCTGGAGGCGCTGTTCTCAAAGCGGTCACGGAGCCCTTCTCCTCCAGGTGGTCCCGGACCTCCTTCGGGGGTTGGATTGTCCAGGCCACAGCCCCCGGCAAAAGTGTTTGCGATGGGGGTTGTAGTCGACCATGCGGTCGTTTTTCCCGTTTTCAGTGAGGAAACCACAGGACGTGAGCTGGGTCAACAAACGTTATTGCCGTTTTTTGAGGCGAAGACGCCAAGGTAGAAGAACAATATATAGACCCAATAAATCGTAGAATTCTCCAGCGAGCCCAAGGAAGGCAGCTTTTCTGAGGGCAGACGGTCGCATGGTTTTGGCCATCGCAATAACTTATGCCAGCAGGTGCACTCGAGCGGCGTGGGAAACCGAGGCCGTGCAGTCGTTCCTTGTTGGACGATACCACATCAGCTTATCCTGGCTGAGCTTCCCTTTTGAGCCAACGCGTTGGTAATGCGGTTCCCGTCCGCGACGGCCACGAACCAGAGAAACCTCCAGAGACGGTCGCGGTGATGTCACCGCCGAGCAGCGGCGAGGCACGTGTAGGGGCCTCGCACCACGCTAGGGATTCTCGACCTGGCCGCCGGCCACCCTTTTGTCGTGTTTCCCTGCTTGGGAGCTCTCCAGCGCCGACACGAGCTCTTGCTCCCGCGATCTCGTGATTAGCGGCGGACCCCACCGTTTTCCGCACAAACGTCAAGTATCTGAGCCACGGTGCCCGGGTCCTGCCGGTGCTTGGGGCCGGTCAAATCCCTTTCCCATGTCCCCAACCGTCCAGGGGCAGGTATGAATTCAGGGCGCACTGGCCGTCCGCGATCTTCCGGTCTCATCACTCTGGGATATGC
>RFHL01000488.1 GCA_003696875.1 Bacteroidota bacterium
CAGGTTGGATAGACTGGTTTGGCCTCCATGTTTGAGGCTGAGGATGTGCTCTATTTGAAATGTGATGAAAGCGTGACCCTCAAAAGCCAGGCAATATTCGCTGCAATAATGCGCACGCCGCTGGCCCTCATCCAGAGCCAGTCCCAGGTCCTGCAGGCCGAGCTGGATGATCCCAGACTCGACCCCCGCTTTGATATGCTCGCGCGCAACGGCCGCCGCCTGCTGGAGTTGGTCAATCAGGTACTTGACCTCTCCAATATCGGGAGGCGTATAAGTCAAGCGATTAAACAGACAGAGCACTAGATCCCCCCTGCCGCCACGCCGCCCCCAATTGTAGGGTTATTGATCTCTGAAGGGAGGGGAGCTACAGCGCAAAACATTTCCCGCTCCCAGTGCTTTTCATTCCAGACCGCTCTACTCCTATGAAACTATTTCCCTTTCTGGGGCTCCTCCTGCCCCTGCTATTGACCGGCTGCGCCCAGTTTACGCTCCGCAATGCGGCCGAGGAATCCTTTGTCCTGGACTCCGACGCCACGGGCTACAGCTACGAAATCACCGTGCTGTTGCCGCCGGACTATGATCCGGCACGCACCTACCCCTCCGTCTACCTGATCGACGGTCACTGGCACTATCTGTACGTAGCCTCCGATGCCAAGCGCCTGATGCAACGGGGCGACATCGAGGATATCATCCTCGTGGGCATCGCCTATGCCGGCATCCCCAACAATACCCTGGGCGGCTATAGCCGCATCTCGGACTTGCGCATCGACGACTTGACAGCCGTCAAAAACGTCGAGGAAGCCGAGCGCGGGGGCAAGGCCCTGGCCTTCCGGACCTTTCTGGCCCAAGACCTGATCCCGGAGATCGAGGGCCGCTATGCGACCGGCCCGCAGGGGCGTACCCTGCTGGGGCATTCGCTGGGGGGCTTCTTTGGCATCTGGGAGATGCTCACCTTTCCGGACAGCAGCCTCTTTGCGCAGATCCACGCTGGCAGCCCGGCCCTCTGGTGGGCCGATGGGTATCTGCTGGCCGAGGAGGAACAGATTCATGCGGCGGGTCAAGCACTGCCTTTTGACTTCCTCACCGATATGGGCGAACTGGAAGGGGTCACCTGGAATGCCTTTTTTGATGAATTCGAGGCTCGGGTGGAGGCGCATGCGCATCCCGGGTTGCAAGCGACTTTCCGTCGCTATCCCCGCGGCCATTCCCATAATGCCGAAACCGGTTTTAAAGCGGCCTTGAGCCATTTTTTCGGCCGTTGAGGCCAGGTTTATCCCACCTTGTTTCTCCTAAAAAAGCTTACTCCGCATGCGCGCCTATCTCTTTCTTTTGCTCGGCCTCATTCCTCTCGCCCTCAGCGGCCAAAGCCGCGCCGGCATCGTCCACAGCCTGGAAGGGGGCTGGCAGCACGCCATTTTCGACCCGGCCCAGGGAGGGATGTTCAAGGTTAATCATCACTGGCGGGAAAGCGAAAAAGCCCGATTCCAGTCAGGGATCATGCTCTCGGGCCTGTTGAGGCCCGGGGTGTCCCCTGCCACCACCGGCACCCTCAACGAGCTAAATACCGCCTATCGCCTGAGCCTGCACACCGGCTGGGTGCGGCACCTGGGACAAAAACAGAAGCTCTACGGTCTGCTGGAAGGCTATCTGGGGCTGCGGGCTTACTATACCCGTGGGACCCTGGACCAGCCCAGCCAGGGCTTTTCCCGCAGCTATTCCGACTTCACCACCCGGGGTGACTGGGGGGCTGCGTTTTGGCCTGGGCTACCAGCTGACCGAGCGCCTGGGACTGCAGAGCGCCCTGACCGCTTCCTTCATCGACGCCAATCACCCCCTGGGCTTCTATACGGGCATCCTCTTCTGGAGCCCGGATGTGCTGTCCGTAGCCGAGATCAGCCTGAATTGGCGGTTGGGGGCGTGACATTCGAATCAAATGTTTAGGGAGTATCCGCCCTCACCCAGAGTCCGTGTTAAGACGGGCAGGACAGGGAGTGTCTGGCTTGTGAGGGGCATGGCTTGACAGATGGCTAGGGACCAGCCTCGGCTTTTGCTATCTTTGCCCCGCAAGCAGGCCCACCCATGCATTTTCATCACCTGACGTTACAAAAACTGGCGCGCTACCTCTCCCGGCGGTATGCGGGGATCCCGGTGCAGGCTTGTTTTTCGCAGAATCGCAACGAGCTTGTGCTGGGCTGGGAGGAAGGCTGGCTCCGCATCGGCTGTCACAGCCCCCTCACCTATGTGGTGCCGGTGGACAGCTACACCCGGGCCCGCAAAAACGTGGTGGATCTCTTTCCGGATCTGCTGGGCGAGCGGCTGCAAGGCAGCCGGGTGGTGCGGCATGAGCGGGAGCTAATCCTGGAATTTTCCGGGGACCAGCAGTTGATCCTCAAGCTCCATGGCATCAGTGCCAATGTGCTGCACCGGCAGGCCGGGCAAATCGTGGGCCTTTTCAACCAGCAACGTGAGGCGGACTGGACCTATGTCGAGCAAGGGGGCGAAACCGGGACCCTGCCGCCGCCGCCTTATCCGGCGGCGGAAGACCGGAAAGGCATCGGACAGGTTATCCGGCATCGGTCCCAGACCTACGACAAGCAATTTGCCCGTCGCACTTCGGAATGGATGCAGCGCGCGCAGCTCTCTCTGCCCGAGGCCCTGGAGCGCGTCCTGGCCGAAGCAGAGGATGACACCTATTATCTGGTCCACGAAGGCAACCGGCTGCGCTTTTTGCTCTTTCCGCCTGCTCCGGAAACCCCCTACACCTCCGTCGCCGGCTTGGCGCCGGCCCTGGACCTCTTTTTGCGCAGCCACTTCCAGTTTGAGTATTACCGGCAGCGCTACAAGGCCCTCACGGAGGCGCGGGCCAAGCCACTGGAGAAGTACCGGAAGGTCTATGCTTCCTACCAAAGCAATCTCCAGCAGTTGGAAGCCGAGCGAGACCTGGAGGAAATCGGCCATATCCTGATGGCGCATCTGCATGCTATCCCAGCTGGGAGCAAGCAGGTACGATTGGCGGACTTTTACCGGGAAGGGGAGGAAGTGGACATCAAGCTGGACCCACGCCTGACGCCGCAGGACAATGCCGCCCGCTACTACCGCAAGCACAAAGACCGTCGCGCCAAGGCGAGCTATCTGCGGGAGCAAATCGCCGACCTTGAGGACAAATTGCTGGAAGCCGAAACCGCCTGGGAGGCGGTCGAGGCCCTGACTCCCCCCGAGGAGCTGGACCTGGGGCCCCAGGGCCTTGATGCTGAGGCCATCCAGGCCTTGCGAACCATCGACAAGGTCACCAGTAAGCAGAGTGGCAAGGCTCCGCCGCCTTTTCGCCACTTTCGGCAAGGGGGCTTTGATATCTACGTCGGGCGACACGCCCGCAACTCCGACGAACTCAGCTTTAAGTTCGCTGCGAAGGACGACCTCTGGCTGCACGCCAAAGATGTGCCCGGCTCCCATGTCATCATCCGCCGGGCCGGCGGGCGGGAAATCCCGCCCCCCGTGGTGGAGTATGCCGCCCAACTGGCCGCCTATTTTTCCAAGCGCCGGCAGGACAGTCTCGTGCCGGTCCAGTACACCGCCCGTAAGTATATCCGCAAGCGTAAAGGCGATCCTCCGGGCCTCGTGGCCGTGGACCGGGAGGACGTCATCCTGGTCGAACCCCTTCGCCAGGTATAACCCTGCATCTGACGCCCACACATGGACAGCCAAACCCACCTGGCGCAGCTCGAAGCGCTCCTTAAGATTGAAAAAGCCGAAGACGCTCGCCAATACCGTGAGACGGTCCTGCGGCGCTCCCGCCCCGAGCGGGTACAGAAGGGTCTCTCCTGGTATCCGATTGAGCTGCGACGCGTGCAGGTAGGCCTGGGCGAACGCATCAGCATTGAGGTGCATCGCACCACCGGCCCCGAAAACAGCGCCTTTCAGGTGGGGACCGTGGTCTCCTTCTTCGGGCAACGCTCCGACCAGGAGGTCGGCCGGCATACCGGAGTGGTCTCCGCCTTGCAAGGCAACATGATGCGCATTGCCCTGGGTACTTCCCGTTTGGGCGAATGGGTGCCTACGGCACATTTGGGTGTGGACCTTGACTTCGACGACCGCACCTATCAGGAGATGCAGAAAGCCCTCAAGGCGGTGCAGGCGGCCAAGGGAGAAAGTCGCCTGCGGGAACTGCGGGAGGTCCTGCGCGGCGGGGTCAAGCCTGAATTCCGGGAATGGAAGGAGGTGCGGTATGCCAATCCCAGGCTGAATGCCTCCCAAAATGCCGCGGTGCAGCATGTGCTGGAGGCCCGCGATGTGGCCGTGATCCACGGCCCGCCGGGCACCGGCAAAACCACCACCCTGGTGGCGGCCATCCAGGAAGTGTTGCACCACGAGCATCAGGTGCTCGTCTGTGCGCCGAGCAACACCGCCGTAGACCTCCTCACGCTGCGCTGCAGCGAGCAGGGGATTGATGTGGTGCGCCTGGGCAATCCCGCCCGGGTGGATGAGTCTCTGCAGGCCCATACCCTCGATGGGGCCATCGCTCGTCATCAGGATTACGATGCCCTGCGCAAGATCCGTAAGGATGCGGAGAAGATTCAGAAGCAGGCGCTCAAGTACAAGCGCAAGTTTGGCGGGCAGGAAGCCCAGCGTCGTCGCGAGCTCCTCAAGGAAGCCCGCGAACTGAGAACCATGGCCCACAAGCTGGAGGACTACATCCTCCATCAGGTGCTGAGCCAGAGCCAGGTCATCACCGCTACCCTTACCGGGGCGGCGGGCAACATCCTGGGCAGCCGGCGCTTCCACACCCTCTTTATCGACGAAGCCGCGCAGGCGTTGGAGCCCGCTTGCTGGATTCCCATCCTCCGGGCCGAGCGGGTGGTGATGGCCGGCGACCACTGCCAATTGCCCCCGACGGTAAAGTCCATCGAGGCGGAGCGCGAAGGGCTGGGGCGGACGCTCTTTGAACA
>RFHL01000489.1 GCA_003696875.1 Bacteroidota bacterium
ACTGTATGGTGGAGAATGGCCGGGTGGTCGCCCTCCCCAGCGCCGAGACTGAAGGCGTCAACGAACCCCGGGGCGTCTTTTGGCGGCCCGGGCCCATGCCGCCCGGCTGGGCGATGGAGCAGGTGCTGCCCACGCTCACCGATACGGCGATCGGCTACATACAGCGGCGGGTCCAAAGCGCCCCGGCGCAGCCTTTTTTCCTTTACCTCCCCCTCACTGCCCCACATACCCCCTGGGTGCCCCTCGACAGCTTGCGTGGCCGCTCCAAAGCCGGCCGCTATGGCGACTTTGTGGCGCAGGTAGACCAATCGGTGGGGCAGCTCCTCGCCGCGCTGGACCGGCTCGGCATCGCCGAGCATACCCTGGTGCTCTTCAGCTCAGACAATGGGGCCCACTGGACCCCGGCCGATCAGGCACAGTACGCCCACCGCGCCAATGCCCCCTATGCCGGCATGAAAGCCGACCTCCTGGAAGGCGGGCACCGGGTCCCCTTCCTGGTGCGCTGGCCCGAGCAGGTACAGTCAGGGCAACGTAGCGAGGCGCTGCTGTGTCTCACGGATGTCTATGCCACCCTGGCCGGCCTGACCGGGCAGGCGATGCCTGCTGGCTCGGCCGAGGACAGCTATAGCTTCCTGCCGCTGCTGCAGGGCGAAGCCCTGCCCGATCGCCCGCCGGTGGTGCATCACTCCGTGAGCGGGCGCTTTGCCCTGCGGGCCGGGGATTGGAAGTACTACCCCCTGCCCGGCTCGGGCGGCTGGACCGAGCCGGTCGGCCCCCGGCGGCCGGTGGCGGGCGACCCGGCCGAAGCGCAACTCTACCATCTGCCGAGCGATCCTACGGAATCAAACAACCGCCTCAGCGCGGAGCCCGCGCTGGCCGACTCCCTCGCCCGGCTGCTGGCGCCCTACCGGGCGCTGGGGTGGCGGGAGTGAGGGGGGGCTGGTATGGGGTTGACAGGGATTGGGGGGATATACGCAATATGGCGGATATACAGATGTTAGCTGAAATCAAAAACCAACCATAATTCAAAACAATGAAAAACAAGATTCTACACAGCATCACGTGGCTAACGGTATG
>RFHL01000490.1 GCA_003696875.1 Bacteroidota bacterium
GCCTACGACTTTTCCCTGACCATCCCCTTCAAGGACATCCCTGAGGAAGCCCAGGCCCTGATCCTGGAAGGCAAAAAAGAAGGCGCGGGCAAAAAGCTGCGCCTCCGCTTTGACGGAGTGCGCAACTTCGTCTACGACCAATATCAGAATTCCTCTTCCGAAAAGATCAAGACCTGGGCCGAGCAGTTTATGAAAATCTCGGTCTGCCCGGACTGTGCCGGTACCCGCCTCAAGCCCGAAAGCCTCCACTTTCGAATCGACGGCAAGCACATCCACGACCTGGCCACGATGGACATCGGACAGCTCGGAGCCTGGCTGGAGACCCTGGAAGAGCGCCTGAGCCCGCAGCAGCAGCAGATTGCTTCCGAGGTACTCAAGGAGCTGCGCAAGCGCACCGGTTTTTTGCTGCAGGTAGGCCTGAACTACCTGGACCTGAATCGCCCCGCCCGGACCCTGTCCGGGGGCGAAGCCCAGCGCATCCGCCTCGCGACCCAGATCGGGTCGCAACTGGTCAATGTGCTCTACATCCTGGACGAGCCCAGCATCGGGCTGCACCAGCGCGACAATGAGCGCCTGATCGAGTCGCTCCTCTCGCTGCGCGACCTGGGCAACTCCGTGCTCGTCGTCGAGCACGACAAGGACACCATGCTGGCTTCGGACCACATCATCGATTTTGGCCCCGGGGCCGGGGCCTACGGCGGCAAAATCGTCGCCCAGGGCAGCCCCGCGGATATTTTGGCTACCCAAACCCCCACTGCCGACTACCTGTCGGGGCGGAGAGGCATAGCAGTCCCCACCGAAAGGCGCAAACCCCAGCCCCAGGCCCTGATCCTGACCGGCGCCCGCGGCAACAACCTGCAAGGGGTAACCCTGACGCTGCCCCTGGGCGTCTTCGTCTGTGTAACCGGTGTCTCTGGCAGCGGCAAGTCGACCCTGATCAACGAGACCCTTTTTCCCATTCTGAGCCAGCATCTGTACCGCTCCAAGCAGAAGCCCATGCCCTACGAGCGCTTCGAAGGCCTGGAGCACATCAACAAGGTCGTGCGGATTGATCAGTCGCCCATTGGGCGTACGCCCCGCTCCAATCCGGCGACCTACACAGGGCTGTTTACCGATATCCGCAAGCTCTTTGCCGACCTGCCCGAGGCCAAGGCCCGCGGCTACAAGATCGGACGCTTCTCTTTCAACGTGAAAGGCGGCCGCTGTGACGAGTGTGAGGGAGCCGGCATGAAGACCATCGAGATGAACTTCCTGCCGGACGTTTACATTTCCTGTCCCAAATGTCAGGGGCGGCGCTACAACCGGGAGACCCTGGAGGTGCGCTACAAGGGCAAGTCGATCAGTGATGTGTTGGAGATGGATATTGACGAAGCCCTGACCTTCTTCGATGCGCTGCCGCGCATCAAGCGCAAGCTCAAAACCCTGCATGACGTGGGCCTGGGCTATATCACCCTGGGCCAGCAAGCGACGACGCTCTCTGGCGGTGAAGCCCAGCGGGTCAAGGTGGCCACCGAGCTTTCTCGCAAAGACACCGGCAACACCCTCTACATCCTGGACGAGCCCACCACAGGCTTGCATTTCCAGGACATCGAGATGCTCCTCGGCGTCCTCAACCAGTTGGTCGATCGGGGCAATACCGTTCTGGTCATTGAGCACAACCTGGACGTGATCAAGGTCGCCGACCATGTCATCGACCTGGGTCCGGAAGGCGGCAGCCAGGGGGGACGCATTCTCGTCGAGGGCACGCCCGAGGTGGTCGCGGCTTGTGCCGAGTCTCACACCGGGCGATTTCTCGCCCGGGAGTTGGGGATGGGGTAATTGCCCCGGTCCTCATCGCATGATCCGCAGGCGCACGGCGGCTTGTCCTTGTCCTGGCACCTCTACCCGGAGCACATACCAGCCATCTACCAGGCCGGTGGGCACCTGATGCCGGTAATCCTGCACGTGAGGGACCTCGTAGCGATACAGGCTGCGCCCATTCAGGTCCAGCCAGGTAAAGGTCGCCGGTCCAAGGAGTCCCTGGCCGCGATACCGCACAAAAAAGTGGTCACGGGCACTGTTGGGATAGACGTCCATTGAGCTGGCGATGGGCTCATAGACCAGCGTCTGGATAGGAGAATACGTAAAATCCCCGTTCAGATCCACCATTCGTAGCCGGTAGGCGTTTTCGCCTGGCTCCAGAGCATCGGTCAGAAAGGTGTAGCCAACCGGAACCACCGAGGTTCCCTGCGCCGCCACCTGTCCCACCTCCGTCCAGGGGGCAGAGTCGGACTGGTGCTCAATGGCAAAGAAATCGGAGCCCGTTTCCCAGGCCGTGGTCCAGGCGAGGGCGGCTTCCGCTCCCTGCAGCGTAGCGGTGAAGTCCAGCAGTTCTACGGCAAAGGCGCTACCCAGTGCCTCGTCCAGGCCCGTGAAAGTCCCCTGGCCGAGCAGGGTCGCTTCATCATGGGCAAAAGCCAGGGTATTGCCCGGGCTACTGGTCCGGAAGGCCAGGCCCGATGATTGGCTTTCATTGATGATGGTGAAGTCCAGCGTGGCCACATCCACCCAAGTAATCGCATCAATGAGGGGAAAGCCGGAAAGGGTCACGTTCAGGTCGATATTGACCGAGCCGAAGCCGTCACCAGTGCCCGTGCTGGTCATGTCGTTGTAGGCGGCAAAGCCGCCAGTGGGGTGGAGCAGATCATCGTCGAAGTTGTGTTCATGGAGCAGAAATACCCCCTTGGGGGTGAGGCCCTGCGCGTTGTAATCAAAGCGAATGTTGCTGCTGCCCAGGGCAAAATCAGCGCCGCTGCCTTTGCGGATCTGAATGGTTACCTGATAGTCACCACCAGCTTGTCCGGCATTGGTCACCGGGACAAAGCGTAAGTCATAGGTCTGGGCAGATGCCTGTCCCCAGAGGGTGAGCAGGCCTATCAAGCAGGAGAGGATGTATTTCAGCATGGGATGAGTCGGATGAAGTGGAAAAAAAATAAGCGGAGATTACTGTGGCACTTGAGAAGTGCGGCCGTTGTAGGGCGCCCAGAAGAGGTTTTTGTCGAGGGCATTGACCTCGCCGTCGAGGTTGAGGTCGGCGGGGGAATAGACCTGGATGCTGCCATTGGCTGGACTCCAGACGAGGTTCTTATCGGCGGCGGTGACATCACCGTCTCCGTCGGCATCGCCGGCGACGAGTGCCCACACCCCGGAGTTGACGGCCACCCCCGAGGCGGCCCCACCCAGCCCAGAGAAGGTATTCCGAAAATCAAATCGGTATTTACCACCGGTATTGGCGCTCACCGCCACACTGCTCATCATCGCCAGGTGGTTACGGTGATACACCACAAAATAGACCGGAGCGCCCCCGGGCGGATCGGGAAAGGTGAGGCTATTGCCGTGAATATCGAGGATGAGGCCGTCGAGGTGGAGTATAGCGGCTTGCCGGGCATAGGTGGTACTGGCGGCGGTACCGGTGCGGGCCTCGACCAGGACCCAGTCCACCGCCGAGCGCGGCAGGGCAGCCACCGTTTCGGTTCCTGGGTAGCTCCAGGGAGTGCCGCCATAAGGCTGGGTCAGCGGCAGGAGTCCGGCTTCATACAAACCCTGCTCCATAAAGCGGGCAAAGGCAGGCTGGCCATAGGGGCCCTTGAGGAAGGCAAAAAGATCCGCCTGGATACCCGTGGCCAGGCTGGAGCCATACTTCACCACCTTGCGCCGGCCAAAGCCACTCACGTAGCAATCTCCCCCAAAGGGAATCGCCATCATGGCTGTACCGAGCTGGTTTTGATCCACCTGCGTAGCCAGTCGCGCCCCGGTAGCCCCGTCATACTTGAGGACCAGGCCGCTGTTGGCCTCAAAAAGACCGGGATTGAAGGTAGGCCCCCCATAGCCGGTGACGTACACATCGTCATTGGCGTCCACGCTCAGGCCCTCATCCCAATGGGAGACCATCTCGTCATTGTTGGGATTGGCGTCATAGCGGTCGCTCCAGAGGACCGTGCCTGTGGGAGTACCCTTCAGCACCAGCCAGTCAAGGTAGGGCATGCCGCTGACCTGAATGGCCTGCCCCGCCAGGAGGTAATTTCCCTGGCTGTCCAGGGCCAGGTTGCGGGGATAGGCGCTGAAGCCCGCCAGGAAAGCGGTCGTACTGGCCAAGCTGCCATTGCCCTGGTAGCGGAAGACCGTCATGTTACTGGTGAGCCCATTGAAGGTCTGAGCCAGGACCAGGGCCTCGCCGCTGGCATTGAGGGCAATGTCGGAAGGCTCAATCGCGTTGGTCTGGAGATCGTCCCAGAGTACCGCGCCATTGGGTCCAAACGCCGCCGTGTACACCCAGCTGCTACTCGGGCCACCTGTGACGTAGACTTCCCCGGCAGGGGACAAGGCCATGGCCATGGCCGCCCCCCCGACCTGAGGGGATATCGCCGTCCATTGGCTCTGGCCGTTGTTGTCGTATTTTTCTACGAAGAAGCGCACCTTGGGCGTAGGGTAGCCTACGTGGTAGTCCCGCCCCACCACATGGGGATTGCCGGCCGCGTCGAGCTTCATCATGACGGTGGGCTTGGTGGTATTGCCGGTGTAGTAGCGCTGCACCGGGCCCATGTCGTGGGTGCGATATTGCTCCCACAAGAAGGTGCCATCAGAGGCAAACTTCATCAGCCACATCCCAAGGCCAAAAGGGCTGGAGGTAGCGGTGTATTCATAGCCCGCGACAAAGACCTGGCCGGCGGCATCCACGGCAATCGCATTGGGGGCGTAGTTCGTGACGGAGCGTAGTGCGTCCCAAAGGACTTGTCCGTCCGGGGCAAACTTGATCACGCCCACCTCCCCCGTGCCGCCAAGCTTGTACACGGCATAGGCCGCCCCGGCATTGTCTACGGTCAGGGCATAGCCCTCGGCGAGGTTGCTGACGCCGCTGGGCAGATGATGATGAGGGTCCAGATCGGACCAAAGGGTTTGGAGCGTTTGGGCCTCGGCGAGGGAGGTCATGGCCAGTCCCCAACAGAGGAGTAGTACAAAACGGTTCATAGAATCGCGTTAGAAATGAGAAAAAGAAGCCTCCCCGGCATGCCAGGCATGCCGACCAGGTGTCATGGCCCTACGATAGGGGTTGCGGAGAATAAGCGTCCGGTGAAAAACGGGCCGGCCAAAGCCGCCCGTCATCGAGCATGCCCGCAAGGTATGTGCCTCCTTGGTCAAGGGCCATTTATTTCTCCTGAAGCAGGCATTGGCTTGTCTCAAGCGGGCAGCAGCCCGGCTGGCATGGCCTCCGCAAGAAAGATCAATGTTTCAACAACGGCTGTGACCAAAGTCACAGCCCCGGCCGGGACTCAGTCCTTTCGCAGCAGGCGGCTCACCCGCCCTTGCGGTGTCTGCACCTCCAGGAGATAGGCCCCCGGCGGCAAATGGTGGACCGGCAAGCGGATAGCTTGCGGCCCCTGCTCCACGTGGATATGCTGCCCAAGCACCTCGCGGCCTTGCAGGTCCAGGATGCGCAGGGTCAAGTTTTGCTGGGGGAGCAGAGCCCAGAAGCGCAGGTGGAGCCAGTCCACTGCGGGATTGGGAAAAACGACCAAGTCTGGCAGGGGTGCCTCGGCCCATTGTGCTGAAAAGGCCATCAAGGGGGCCGCCACATGGCGTTGGCTGCCCGCAACCAGATCAAAAACAGGGCTGCGCCCCCAGGCGTCCAAGCCGCCCCCCGGCCGCCACCAGGTACCCGTACCCTGGCTGAGTACCTGCACAAAAAAACTGCCCGCGGGCAACTGCCCAAACAGAAAGTCTCCCTCGGCTCCGGTCATGTGCTGGCTGATGATGGCCGAATCGGCGGCGGCGCGCAATAGGACCGGCACATCCGCCAGCGGCGGCTCCCCCAAGTCTCGAAACCCATTCTGATTGCGGTCATCCCAGACCTCGCCCGTCACCTGAGCCGGGTAAAAGAAGGGGGCCGGGTACAACTGGCGCCGGGGTACCACCGCCTTGGGGGTGGAAGGACTGCTCCATTGCAGGCTGATCTCCGCCCCGCCCTTGAGCTCCATATACTCCAGCAGGAGGGGTCGCCGCTCGCCCGGGGCGAGGGTCAGGTCTCCGCTGTGCTCGGTCGGGGCCTGTGGCCCCCAGCGGTCGATCAGGAGGCTGTCCCCGATCCAGAGGCGGTAGCCGTCATCGGCCCGCACATAGAAAGTGTACGTCTCGCCGAAGACCGCCTGTACTTCGCCCTTCCACCGTACCGTGAAGTAGTCGCGGGGGAGTTGGTCGGGAGCGGGGGAGCCATCACCCCAATTGAAATGCAGGGTCGTATCCAGGCGCTCCAGGGTAGGCTCGCCATCCAGGTCCAGCTCGGGATCGTCGTAGTAGGCTGCCCAGAGCCCGCTCCCCTGCCCCAAGGGCAGGGCCTCATATTCCAGCCGCCAGGTGCGGCCGGCAGCCGGGGCGATCACTTGCCGCAGGCGCTCCCGGTACCCATCGGCCCAGCGTTGCCAGCGGTATAGGCTATCGCCCACGACATACCAGGCCGGCACCTCGATGGTACGCTGCAAGCCGATTACGCTCGGAAAGCTGGCCGGCAAGGTGGCCAGTTTGCCGTCGATATTGACCACCAGCCCGGGCGGGCCTTCCAGACGCAGGGTACACAGCTCGGGGTGCATATCCCGATACAAGACCTGGGCCAGGCCGGCGCTGTCGGTGGCCCTCAGGTAGAGCCGGTACCAGACATCAGGATCGGTCTCATTGACTACGGGCACTCGCCAGCCCCCTTCTCCCACCCCTGCAAAAGGGCCGGCTCCGGGATGGGTGTGCCGGGCATGATGCCATACCACCCACCAGGTCAGGGCGCTATCGGGCAGCCTGCCCGCCTCAGGATCATCGGCATAGCCGCGAAAGGAAAGGCTGTCGCCCGCGCGAAAGGTCGTCCCCGGCTGGGGCCACTCGATCTGCGGCTGGGGCCGCTGGTTGGCGGTGACCGATAGCTGGGCGCTGGCACTCGTGTCTTCACCGTAGGCATTTTGGACCAGACAGCGATACCCTTGCCCATCCTGGCTCAGGCTACTCACCAGCAGGGTCAACTGGGGATCGGTGGCTCCGTCCACCGGCTGCCCATCGCGCAGCCATTGATAGGTCAGGGGCTGGCTCCCCTGGGCTTGCACCTGAAAGGTGACCGATTCGCCCAGCGGTACGAGTTGGCTCTCGGGGGGTACCGATACCTGAGGTGGTCCTTCGCCCACATACCTGACCCGCCACAACGCCCCCTGTTGGGTACTGGTGTTATCGGCCGGAGAGCCTCCGCCGATGCCTTCCCGGGTGAGGTAGTACAAAGCCCCCGCTTCCGGGGCAAATGCCAGGGCCAGAGGCCGGGGTACTCCTGTGGCAAAGGGGTGGACCACCCCGGCCAGGTCGCGCCAGTTGATGGTGCCCTCACAGTAGTCGCCAAAGAAAAAACCGCCGTCATAGGTGGCAGGAAAGCCGCCAGGTCCCGGCAGGCTGAAAGCCGCTCCCACGATGGCGCAGCCTGCGTCGTGGTCATAGGCATAGACCGGATCCTCATAGTCCGGAGGCAGGGCTTGCTGATCGCGCGGCCCTTCGATCAGGGGCCAGCCATAGTTGCCGCCCGCTCGGATGCGGTTTACTTCCTCGTAGGCTCCACCTCCCACATCGGCCACATAGAGGTCCAGGGTGAGCGGATCAATCGTCATGGAAAACGGGTTCCGCAGGCCATAGGCCCAAATGGCCCGGGATGGGCCGGAGAGGCTATCGTAGAAGGGATTATCCGGTGGGATGCTGCCATCGGGCCCGATCCGGAGAATCTTGCCGAGGGTACTGCCTAGGTCCTGCGCCGCCGGCGGCTGCGCCCCTTCGCCCGTGGCGATGAGCAGATGTCCGGTCACATCAAAGCACATGGCGCCGCCGTTGTGAATAAATCCGGGCATCACATCCAGGTCCATCAGGACCTCTTCGCTGCCCGGAACGGCCAGGTCGCCGTTGGCGAGAAAGCGGCTCACCCGGTTGCGGTTTTGACCGGGCACCGTGTAGTAGAGGTACACATAGGGCTGGGCATGAAAATCCGGGTGCAAGGCGATGCCCAGCAGGCCGCGCTCATTGTAGTCATCGACGGGGAGCACGATGAAGGGTACGGGCAACAGGTAACCGGTGGAATCAATGATCCGCACGGTACCATTCTTCTCCACGATCCAGATGCGACCATGATGGTCTTGCGTCATAGCGACGGGATTGAGTCCCGTGGCCAGCTGCGTCTCGACAAAACCGGGCGGCAGTTCGGAGGCCTGAAGGCCCCGCAACCCCAATCCCAGCCAGACGAGCAGGAGACAGGTGTACAATTTTTGCATGGGAGCAGCATTAAATCAGAAAAGGGGGAAGAAGGAAGCCGCTGAAAGGGCCGCTTGCAGGCAGCCCATTTCGCAGCCGATGAGGTCAGAAGTGAAAGCCATAGCCAAAGAAGACCGTGGACATACCAAAGGCACTCATGCCGCCCAGCATTAACCCCACCACGATCAGGGCAAAGGGTACATAGACCAGGCCCCGCACCAGGCGGTGCTCCCAGCGCAGGTGGTGCATCAGCGGCAGCAGGATGAAGGCCAGGCATAGGCCCAAAAAAGATACCTGCATCATGCGCAAGCA
The DNA here is from genome assembly GCA_003696875.1 of Bacteroidota bacterium. GTDB lineage: Bacteria > Bacteroidota > Bacteroidia > J057 > J057 > RFHL01. Next base: position 8,611 of record RFHL01000490.1, read on the forward strand.
TACCCAGGCAAAGCCAAGCCCAAAGAGCACCTCCACGCCCTGAATGGCCCAGTGGTCGGGATGGCTCTTACCCAGTAGCTCAGTCCAGAAGCGCCGCGGCTGCAGGCCCTGACGCTGGTCGCCACGCCCCCCCTGTTGCTTGTCGCCCGTGACAAGAAAGATGGCCTTACGGGTGATGGCAAAGGAGAGGACACCCATCGACGAAAGCGGCCCCAGGGCAGCGTAGAGAGCGGTACTATGGCTCAAGAAGCGAAACAACTTGCCCGGCCGGTGGGCCAGCCCCAGGATGAAACACATGACCGGAGCCAGGAAGGTAAGCAAGGTGATGAGGAAAAAGTCGAGGGTAAAAATTTGGTTGAACCCGCTCTCCAGGGTCAGGATCGGCAACACGACCTCCTCTCCGCCCAGGCTGAGGGTGAGCGGCTGTTCCTGGCCAAAGATGGTCGGCATGAGCAGGTTGGCATTGAGCATGAAGAAAAGGTAGAACAAGGTCAAGGGCAGGTTCATAGTGGGGAAGAGGATATCGAGCTTTTCCATCCAGCTAATGTGGCGCGAGCGCACCAGTGGCAGGGCTTCTTTGTAGAGAAATTCGCAGGTGCCCCGGGTCCACTTCATGTGCCGGATGCGAAAAGCCCGCACCGTATCGGGAAAGTCCTCATAACACACGACCGACTCCTCAAAGCGGCCCCGGTAGCCACGCTCCCGGATGCGGATGGCAAAGCCCAGGTCTTCGCTCACGATGTCGGGAAATCCCCCGATTTCCTCCCAGCACCTACGGCGCAACAGGGCGCCATGGCCCAGAAACATCACGAAGCCATAGCGGTTGCGCAAGGGCTGGTACCACTGCCAGTGCAAGTCAATGCCTACCCCGAGGGCCTGGGCCAGGGGGCTGGTCTGGCCCGGATTGGCGCGGTGATTGGCCTGGACAAACCCACACTGGGGATCGGTCTCCATGATGGGCACCAGCTTGCGGAGGAAGTCCGGCGGCAAGATTTCGTCGGCATCGGCGATGGCAAAGTAGGGCTCCTCCGTAGCAAAGCGGCTCAGGCCGTGGTTCATGTTGCCGGCCTTGAAGCCGGCCCGATCGGTGCGCCGTACCACCTGCACCCGGTCAGGATGCGCCGCTGCAAATGCATCTACCTGCGCCTGATAATCCGGATCGCTGCTGTCATCCAGGACATAGACGGTATAGTGGGGGTAGTCCTGCCGCACGCAAGAGGCGGCGCTCTCCTCCACAAAGTCGTTGCAAGTGGTGTACAGGATCGCCACCGGCGGCAAGGCCGAGGTGGGCAGGACGGGCACTGAGGGCTGCCGCCGGCCAGGGCCATAGCGGTACACCAGGGCATAGACCACGATGCCCAGATTGTACATACCATACAGC
>RFHL01000042.1 GCA_003696875.1 Bacteroidota bacterium
CCTCGTTTGGCCCGCCAAACTTCCCGGCTTGCCGGGACCATGATCTGCGAAAAAATCTGCGACCGCTTTCCCGTCATTTTCCACTTGACAGAGCACTAGAGGCAAATTCGATCTTGCGGATTGGCTAAGGCACGCGACGCAAACCAATCTCCCGGATCCCGCAGAGGGGATCTTCCCGCATGTACTGGATGATTGAAACCCGGGTAGACCCGGTAGACGGCGGCACGCTTATCGGCTGGGACCAAGTCCAGGAGACCGTTTCGCCGCCTTCATAGGCGGTGAGCCAGTTGCCCAGGGGATCCATCACCGTATCAAGCAGCCGCAGGCTGTCGCGGCTACCATCGGCGCCTTCCTGCAGGAGCAGCAGATACAGGTTTTGGTAGCCGTAGGTCGCCGCTTCAAATACCAGGTCAATCGTGAGCGCCTGGAGCTCACCCGGCGCAGCTTCGTACGAGAAACTGAGGGTGTCGTCTGCAGGCCAACAGCCCGTGTCAAATTGCCGGGAAGCCAGATAGTCAGCTGGCTGGCAAGCTCCCAGGCTGGCCAGCACACACAGGAGGCACAGCCATCGCTTCATTATTCTTCCTTTTTGGGTTGGTTTTTGGGACGACGGCGGTTGCCCCCCCGGCGGCGGCGGTTGCTGCTGCGCCGCTTGTTCGACGTATTGCTATCCGATGCATCCTGGTTGGCCTGCTGTTCTCCGGAGGGAGCATTGGCCGACTCATCTTGAGGTTTGTTTCTCGGATTGGATTTGCGCCGGGACTGAGCCTGGTTATGGGGTTCGTTTGGGTTGTTGCCTCCGCCGTTGTTGTTGCGGTTTTTATTGCCCCCCCGCCGCCGCTTGTTTTTGCGGCGTCCGGAGCGCTTTTCGACCTCAGGCACATTGGTCCCCACCACATCCACAAAGTCGAGATTATCCTCCTTCTGACTTGTGCTGGTTTCGATCACCGTCGCCTGCATCTCGGGTTTTTCCCCCTTTTCGTTGAGGGCCATGATGCGCTTGACCTCATCGACCGCGAGGGGGTACCAGGAGGTTTCGTTGGCGTAGGAAAACCACATCAGCCCCTTGAAGATGTCGGTCTTCTGGAGCATGGCCCGGCCTTTGGCCGTTTCGATGCGGTCTACTTTGGGAAAGTCCTGGAGCGCGTCGAGATAGGAGTCGAGCTCGAAGTTGAGGCAACACTTGAGCCGGCCGCAGAGGCCGGAGATCTTCATCGGGTTGAGCGACAGATTCTGGTAGCGCGCCGCCGAGGTCGATACCGTTTTGAATTCGGTGAGCCAGGTCGAGCAGCAGAGCTCACGGCCACAGGAGCCGATACCCCCCACGAGGCCGGCCTCGTGTCGGAGGCCGATCTGCTTCATCTCCACCCGGATATGAAACTCCCGGGCCAGCAACTTGATAAGCTCGCGAAAGTCGACCCTGTGGTCGGCGATGTAGTAAAAAATCGCCTTGGCATTGTCGGCTTGATACTCGACATCGCTCAGCTTCATATCGAGCTTCAGGTCCTGAATGATCTCCCGGGCCCGGCTTAGGGTGCCGGGTTCCCGCTCACGCACCTTCTCCAGCAGCTCCAGATCTTTTTCGTTGGCTTTGCGATAGATGCGGGGAATATCCTTGAGCGACTTGCGTACCTTCTTCTTTTTCATCTGAAGCTCCGCCATCACCCCCCCGAGGGCGAGGACGCCCACATCATAGCCGCGGTCGCTCTCGACCACCACCCAGTCCCCAATATAGAGACGGAGGCCATTGACGTTGCGATAAAAAGCCTTGCGGGTATTTTTGAAGCGGACCTCATAGATGTTGTCCACCTCGGTCTGATTGGGACCGAGCATATTGCCCAGCCAATCGTAGGTATTGAGTTTGTTACACCCTCCGGTGGCACACCCACCGTTGCGGCCGCAGCCTTCACTGGAGCATCCTCCGCTGCCACATGATCCGCATCCCATATATATTCAGTTAAATACGTATATCCATGTCTGTTCAGGACATGGCACACGATGGGAGCCGGTATGGCAGAGTGAAACAACCCAAATAACGCCCTGAAATCAGGCGTATGAGCGCTATGTAGGGGCCTGAGGGCCGGAAATCTATATTAGAACAGAAAGCGTGGCTTTCCGGTCTTGGTTTTCACTTTGTCCTGACCGTGCCTGGCTCTTCCCGTGGCACCAGTCCTAACTGACAGACAAGGATAAAGGTAGGAGAATTTTCTGGAAATACCATATCCCAACCGGGGGCAGCATCGACATGGGAATTCAGCCGGGGAGCGGCTCTCCCATGACCTGCGTCCGCAGAAAACGGGCATATTTCTGACTGACAAAGCGGCCTTCGTAGCGATCAAGTAGCTCTCGGGCCAGGCTGGAGTCCCCGCGCTGCAGCTGCTGAAAGATAGCCCGGGTCATAAACACATCATGCGGGGCACCCCTCAGCATCGTATCGGCCACAGCCAGATGCTGAAGGACCTGCTCCTGAGGACGCCCAGGGTTGCCGGGGAAGTGCTGACTCAGGTAGGTCTGGATGTACAAATAGTAATAGTAGGACAGCACCGCACCGGCGTTGTGCAGCGGAGCCTGGTCCAGCAACTCGGGCGACACCTCGCGATTGTACGCCTGCGAGAGCTTAAGGTAAGCTTTCTGGTAGAGGATATCACTTTTTTCGAAGCTGACAAACCACTGAGGCAGCGTGGAGAACACCTCCCGCTCAGCGAGGAAAGCGAGCTCACGGGCGGCCAGGGAATCCAGTTTGGCAGCGTACACCTGAAAGGTGTCGGTGGCGATGAGATGTGGGGCAGCCCGCAAACTCACCCGCCCAAAACGCTGGCGCTTGTCCTGATAATAGTCGCAGATGTTAGCTACTTTGCCACGATAGGTCACGGAGTCAAAGCGAAACGTCTCGGGCACATAGCGCAGACTCATATGGAGCGTGGTGTCGCCGGGCACGAGGAATACCTCCTGCGGCTCGTCGTCCACATACAACAGGGCCGGCCGGGGGCTGTTGACCTCAAAGGTCAGCCGGTAGCGGCTTTCAGACAGCTGACTCGCCTTGACAAGCTGCCGTTTCCCCTCAATAATATTGTTATATCGGCCATAAATATCATGCAGCTCCTCGCTGCCCCGGATCTCAACCGTCACCGAGGCAGTATCATAGAATTGATACGAAGGCGGGGCCGGTTGTTGGTACCGGGCGTGGTAGGTGAGGCCATAGACAAAGACCCCCATCAGGGCGGCAATCATCCACGGAAACAAGGAATGGTTCATCATCATGGTGTCCCACTTGGGCCAAGGAAGGTACCGAATTTCTCCGGGATTTTCCAGCGTAGTTCTTGTGGTCAGGCGCCTCGCATGATGGCATGCATGCGCAGTGAGAGCGCCGTAAAAACCATCTGTGGATGCGCATTTCCGCTCAGATAGCGGTAGCTGGCCTCCATTTCAGCGGTCATGCGCTCGACCTTGTCTGGGGTCACGACGGAGGCAAAATTCTCATGGAAGCTGCGCTCGGCTTCGGTGGTGAGGGCCAGTTCGGGTGTCTGTAAATGGAAAAGGAGCGAATCCCGCATCTTGCGGACGGCCACCTGGAGAAAGAGTTTCTGAAACTCCTTGCTCTCCGTGTAAATCGGCTCGGTGGTCTGCTCAATTTTCTGAAAATCCCCCAGATAAATGGCCCGCAACCAGTCGGCATACTGCCGGCTCAGGTTCTGGCTGCTGTCAGTCAGATACTCCTGTGCCTGGGCGATGCTGCCCTCGGCAATGCCCGCGAGTTCGCGGGC
>RFHL01000491.1 GCA_003696875.1 Bacteroidota bacterium
CCCACTAAAGAGGGAGGGAAAAATCAGACCATGGGGCGCCCTCAGGATAGGGCGCGGTGATCAGCAGGGGTTCCTTGCGGACCGGGTGCATGAGTTCCAGCTTCCAGGCAAACAGGCCGATGGAGCGATCGGCATGGGGACTCGGGGCCCCGTACTTGAGGTCGCCGCTGAGCGGGCATCCGATGCGGGCCAGCTGGACCCGGATCTGATGCCGGCGGCCCGTCTCGGGCCGCACCTGGATCAAAGCCCGCTCCCCGGCCGTGGCCACAACCTCATAAGAAAGGCGGGCTTCCTGCCGGCCGGGACGCTCCTGTCCGTGGGCACGCATGATGTTGCGGCCATCCACCCGGTCCAGAAAATGTCGCAAGCTGCCGGCCGGGTGCCGGGGCGTGCTCAGCGCCAGCGCCAGATAGGTCTTCTGCACCTTGCGCTGCTGGAAGGCCGAGGAAACACGGGCCGCGGCTTTGGAAGTTTTGGCCAGGAGCAAGACACCGCCCGTAGGGCGGTCGAGGCGGTGGAGCAAGGCCGTATAGACATTGCCGGGTTTCTGATACGTCTCCCGGATGTATTGCTCCACCCAGTCGACCACAGGCTGGTCGCCCGTGTTGTCGCCTTGTGAGGGCATGCCAAAAGGCTTGTTGACCGCAATCAGGTGGTTGTCTTCGAACAGAATCTCCATTTTGCTGCCTTATTCGGTCCCCACTTCGGTATGCGTCAGCAAAGTGGCCCCGGCCTTCTCCATCTCGGCCAGGGCGGCCGCCCCGTCCTCGGGTTGCAGGTTCACGGCGCGCACTGCGTCGGTGACCACATAGGTCCGGAAGCCCTGCCCTACCGCGTCCAACGCGGTATATTTCACACAGTAGTCGGTGGCAAGGCCGGTGATGTACACCTCCTCGACGCCCTGGCTGCGCAGGTAATCGGCCAGACCGGTGGATTTGCGGTGACCATTGTCGAAGAAGCCGCTATAGCTGTCGATCTCGGGATCGGTACCTTTGGGAAAGACTTTAACCACCTTTTCCCGATCCAGGGCCGCGGCAAAGGCCGCGCCCGCGGTCCCTTGTACACAATGCACCGGCCACAGCACCTGGGGCAGGCCGTGCAGATCAATCATCTGCCCGGGTACCTGCCCGGGATGGTTGGCGGCAAAGCTGCCGTGATCCGCCGGGTGCCAGTCCTGGGTGGCCACCACCAGCGAAAAATGCGGCTGTATGGCATTGACGACGGGTATGATCTGATCGCCTTCCTGCACGGCGAGGGCACCGCCCGGCAAGAAATCGTTTTGGATGTCGACGAGGATGAGGGCACGCATGAGCAAGAGGGAGAATTAATTTGTGTGATTTACACACAAAAGTATCACTTTTCCTGCTGGGAAGCAACGAAAAAATCGGACGGACTGTAAGTTTGTGTCGCCAGCTGGCGACAGATGGAAGGGGGGACAATCCACCACCGGTTATGGGATGCGAAGCAAGTTTTTATACCTTTGCTGCCGGTTGAGTCCCTCCGGACTTTCCGGGCCGGTTTTCCGGTCTTTTCATCCACTTTTCACGCTTTTTGCCCCTTATGGACGGTGCAGCACTTTTTTTCAACCTGATTTTCCTGCTGGGATTTGCGGCTTTCAAAGCCGGTCAATACAAGCTATTTGAAAAAGCCGGCAAGCCGGGCTGGCAGGCTTTGATCCCGGTCTACAATATTGTCATCTGGCTGCGCCTGATCGGCAAGCCGGTCTGGTGGACGGTGCTGGTGTACATCCCGGTGGTGGGCGTGCTGGTCGTGGTGGCCATGCTGATCGACTTTGCCAAGGCCTACGGGAAGTTCAAGCTGGGGCAGCATGCCG
>RFHL01000492.1 GCA_003696875.1 Bacteroidota bacterium
GCCAGATCAAAGGCACGGGCGAACACGGCCGCATCGTCAAGCGCGACGTGGAGGCCTTCCTCCAGCAGCAACAGCAGGCACCCGCCGCTACACCCACGGTCCAGCCCACGGCCCCCGCAGCAGCCCCGCAGGCGCCCGCACCGGCCTTTGCCGCCACCATGGAGGGCGACGCCTACGAAGACGTGCCCGTCTCGCAGATGCGCAAGACCATCGCCCGCCGCCTGAGCGAGAGCAAGTTTGGGGCGCCGCACTTCTATGTCACCATGGAGATCGACATGATGAAGGCCGTCGAAGCCCGCAAGGTGCTCAACGAGTTGTCCCCGGTCAAGATCTCCTTCAACGACATGGTGATCAAGGCGGTGGCCGTCGCGCTGCGCCAGCATCCCAAAGTCAATTCGGCCTGGTATGGCGACACCATCCGGGTCAACCATCACATCCACATTGGGATGGCGGTGGCCGTGGACGAAGGCCTGCTCGTGCCGGTGATCCGCTTTGCCGACACCAAAGGCCTGTCGGCCATCGCTACCGAGTCCAAAGACCTCGCCAAGCGGGCCCGCGACCGCGAGCTCGATCCCAGCGAGTGGGAAGGCAACACCTTCACCGTCTCCAACCTGGGGATGTTTGGGGTAGAGGAATTCACCGCTATTATCAACCCGCCGGATGCCTGCATCCTCGCCATTGGCGGCATCATTGACAAGCCCGTCGTCAAGAATGGCGAGATTGTCCCTGGCAAGCAGATGAAGGTAACCCTCTCCTGCGACCACCGTGTGGTCGACGGAGCCAGCGGCGCCGCCTTCCTCGTGACCCTGAAAGAACTGCTGGAAGATCCCATGCGCATGCTGCTCTAGGCTTCCGCATAGGTGATTTGATGGAATAGAGCCAGGCCAGTTGTCCTGGCTCTTTTTGTTGATCCGACCCAAGATGATGATGCTTCCTCCCGCCTTTGCCCAGCGCGTGCAGCAGCAGCTCGGCCCGGAGTGGCCGGCTTTTCAGGCGGCCCTGACGCAGCCTGCGCCGGTGAGCCTGCGCTGGCAGGCGGCCAAGGTGGCCGCCCCGGATTTGCCGTCCATCCCCTGGGCAGGCCAGGGGGCCTATCTCCCTGAGCGTCCCGCTTTTGCCGCCGATCCCTGGTGGCACGGGGGGGCTTACTACGTGCAAGAAGCCAGCTCCATGCTCATGGAGCTGGCCCTGCGCCAGCATGCCGACCTGAGCCAGCCCCTGCGGGTGCTGGACCTCTGTGGCGCCCCCGGCGGGAAGGCCACCCACCTGGCCAGCCTGCTCATGGGCGATAGCCTGCTGGTGGCCAATGAAGTTATCCGCAGCCGGGCCGGCATCCTGGCTGAAAACCTCGCCCGCTGGGGCGCCCCCCAGGCGATCGTGACCCAAAACGACCCCCGGGATATGGCCGCCCTACCCGGCTTTTTTGATGTGATGGTGGTGGATGCCCCCTGTTCGGGGGAGGGCCTCTTTCGCCGGGATCCCGAGGCAATCGGGGAGTGGTCCGAAGGCAACCTGCAGCTCTGTGCCGAGCGGCAGCGCCGCATCCTCATGGACGCCTGGCCGGCCTTGCGGCCGGGAGGTTTATTGCTCTATAGCACCTGCACCTTTTTCCCGGGCGAAAATCAGGAAAACCTCGCCTGGCTGGCACAGGAAACCCGCGCCGAGAGCCTGCCGCTGGACCTAGACCCTGCCTGGGGCTGGACGCGCCAAACCAGCGGGCAGCTTTTTGGCTACCAGGCCTGGCCCCATCGGGTGCAGGGCGAAGGATTCTTCCTGGCGGTGCTGCGCAAAGCCGGTGAGAGCCCTGCGGCGGCCGTCAGCCGTCGCAAGCGCCCCCTCCTCGTGCCCGCCACTCGCGCCCAACGGGAGGTTCTGCAAGCCTGGCTCATTGATCCCGCTCCCTGGGTCGTGATCAATGAGCGAGATCGCCTGCGGCTCCTGCCTGCCTCGCAGTTGGCGGCCGCCGAGCAGGTCGTCGCGCA
>RFHL01000493.1 GCA_003696875.1 Bacteroidota bacterium
CCACCGGTGGGCATCAGGCTGGACCAGGGGCAGGGCCCCTTGATGGCCTTGATAAAGCCCGGGCCCAGGTTGCCGCCAGGAAAGAGCTTGACAATCTCGGCCCCGAGCTCTTCGGCTTGGGAGACTTCGCTCAGGGTGCCACAGCCCGGTGACCAGAGGACCTTGCGCCGGTTGCAGATTTTGGCCATCTCCGGGTTCATGATAGGGGACACGATGAAGTCGGCTCCGGCCTGGAGGTAAATGGCGGTGGTGGGCCCATCGACAATCGAGCCTACTCCAATCGCCATATCGGGCAGCTCGGCCCGTACGTAGGCGTGTAGCGCCCGGAAGGCGTCGTAGGCGCCTTCGCCCCGGTTGGTAAACTCCAGGATACGAATGCCGCCGGCGTAGCAGGCCTTGGCCACCTGCTTGCATACCTCAGGATCAGGATTGAAGAAGATCGGCACCAGGCCGGTGGTGGCCATGGTCTGGGCGATGTGGAGGCGACTGAAGGTGAACATAGAGGAGAAGTCAGAGGACAGAAGCCAGAAATCAGAGGAGAGAGATGAGGTCAGAAATTGGGTCGCCCGGCAGCTGGGCTCCCCAATAGATCAGCGCGATACCCGGCCGCTGGCGTCGCCTTGCATGAGTTTTTCGACCTCGGCGACGGTGACGAGGTTAAAATCGGCATAGATGGTGTGCTTGAGGCAGGAAGCCGCGACGGCAAAATCGAGGGCTTTTTGGTCATCGTCATAGGTGAGCAGGCCGTAGATGAGGCCCCCCATGAAGGAGTCACCCCCGCCGACGCGGTCTACGATGTGGGTGATCTGGTAGGTCGGGGCCTGGAACAACTGTTCGCCATCCCAGAGGACGCCCGACCAGCTGTTGTGCGAGGCGCTGATGGAGCCGCGCAGGGTGATGATGACCTTCCGGGCCCGCGGGAAGCGGGCCATCAGCTGCCGGCCGACCGACTCGTAGGCGGCGCCCTCGACATGACCCTGGGTTACATCCACCCCTTCGGGGTGGATGCCAAAGACTTTTTCGGCATCTTCTTCATTCCCCAGAATGATGTCGGTGCCAGCCACGAGGGCCTCCATCACGTCTCCGGCTTTTTTACCGTATTTCCAGAGGTTTTTGCGGTAGTTGAGGTCACAGGAGACCGTTACCCCCAGACGGTTGGCCGTCTGAATGGCCTCCAGGCACACATCGGCCGCCCCTTGCGAGATGGCGGGCGTGATGCCCGTCCAGTGAAACCAGCCGGCCTCCTTCAGAATGGCCTCCCAGTCAATCATACCTGGCTGTACCTCGGCGATGGCCGAGTGCGCGCGGTCATAGATCACCTTGCTTCCCCGGCTCACGGCGCCGGTTTCCAGGAAGTACACCCCCAGCCGGTCACCCCCCCAGAGGATGTGGCGGGTATCGACGCGGTATTTGCGCAGCTCAGCCTCGCACTTGTGGCCGAGGTCGTTATCGGGCAGGCGGGTGACGTAGGCCGAGGGCAGGCCATAGTTGGCGAGGGAGACGGCCACATTGGCCTCGCCACCCCCAAAGGTGGCGACGAAGTGATCGGCCTGTATGAAGCGCTGGAAGCCTGGCGTAGACAGGCGCAGCATGATTTCGCCAAAAGTGATGATGGGTTTCATATTTCTGAGAAGTCGGGGGTGAGATTTTGAGAACCGAGAATTGAGAACCGAGAGAATTGGCCATGTTTTTCGCCCCCGCTGTCGGGGTAGGACCAGGCTCAGGTTAAGGGTACACCCTATCGGTTATCGCCTCTAGCGATCTCACCGCGGTAAGCGGCGGATTTTGATGCTGCGGAAATGAACTTCGTCGCCGTGGTCTTGCAGCAGGATGTGGCCGCTTTGCCAGTGGCCAAAGCCCTCCCACTTTTCGTACTTGGAGCGGGCTACGAGGGCGTCAAAGGCCTGGTTGCCCCGCTCATATTCAAGCACTTTGCGGTGATTGAGCCAGTGCTCGACATAGGCTCCCACAAAAGGCGCGGGCATCTCCCGATTGGCGGGCCAGTCGGCGATCCGGGTGCCTTGGACGACGAGACGGGCGTGATTCCATTCGCCGGGCTTTTTGGGAGCCTTGCTTTCATGCGCCGGGATCAAGTCATAGAGCGAAGCGATCGTCCGGTTTCCGTGGGTGCCCATCTTGGCGTCGGGATGGGTCTCGTCATCCAGGATCTGGTACTCCAGCCCGATGGCCGAGCCTTCTGCTCCGTAGGATTCGGTGACGAAGTACTTGATGCCGCTATTGGCCCCAGGCGTGATCATGAAGTCCAATTGCAGCTCAAAGGTGCTGTACTCGGCCAGGGTGACGATGTCACCGCCGTTTTGGGACTCGGCCCCGCCGGCGGCCTCGACGATGAGTTCACCGTTTTCGACTTTCCAGCCTCTTTCGGGAAAGGCATCTTTGCCCACCCCTCGCCAGCCTTGGGTGGTCTGCCCGTCAAAGAGCAACTCCCAGCCCTGTGCCCGCTCCTGCGGGGAGAGGTAGTTGGGGATCAGGTTCACGACCGGAATGTCGGTCCAGGGGCTTTGCTTCAGGTTTTCGGTCTGGATGCGGATGTTGCGCCAGCGGATCTGCTTGCCTGCCATGCTGGCATCGTGGATGCTGTGTACCTGCAGGGCGATGAAGCCCTCGGGGGTGAGGTCATCGACCAGGTCGGCGCAGGGGATGCCATTGACCCAGGTACGGATCGAGGAGCCGATGGCTTCGAGCCGGATGTGATTCCACTCCCCATTGCGGAAGGCCTTCTGACCGGCAGGATTCTGCTCCAGAGGATAAAGCCAGCCGCGGCGGGCTTCGTCGTAGATGCCCCCGGTAAAGGCCCGGGGCGAGGGGTCCAGCTCAAATTGATAGCCGTGGACCCGGCCGTCCCGATAGCTGGGCAGGCTCAGCGAGCGAAACTGAATGCCGGAGTTGAGGGGCGAATCGACCTTCACTTCCAGTTCCAGGATGAAGTCGCCGTAGGTATCCTCCGTGGCCATGAAACTGTTGGGCGTATTCATGATGGAGGTGCCGACGATGGCTCCATCTTCCACGGTATATTTGGCTTCTCCATTGAGCTGGGTCCAGCCGGTAAAGTCCTTGCCATTAAACAGGTAGGTCCACTGGGCCTGGCCCATAAAGGGCAGGCTGAGCAGTCCCAGAGAAAGTAGCGCAGTCAGAATTCGCTTCATGATAGGAAAAATTGAAATGTTGCTTCTTGGGTACTGGCAAGACGGAGAAGGGGGCGCTTACCATGACCGGGTTGGGAGATTTTTTCAGCCTTCGTGGTCAACCTGCAGGCTGCGACGCAGCCCGTACATAAGGCCCCTGAGCTCGGCGAGCCCCCGCAGCCGGCCGATGGCCGAGTAGCCGGGATTGGTCTGCTTGTGCAGGTCGTCGAGCATCTGGTGGCCGTGGTCCGGACGCATGGGGATCTCTGCATCGGCTCGAAAATTGGCTCGCCGCCATTGCTCTTCTTTCAGCAGATTTGCCACGACATGGTACATGTCCACGTCGCCGTCCAGATGGTCGGCTTCATAGAAATTGCCGTCCGCGTCGCGCCGGGTGGCGCGCAGATGCACAAAGTGGATGCGCTCGCCCAGGCGGTGCACCATGCCGGGCAGGTCGTTGTCGGCCCGCACTCCGAAGGAGCCGGTGCAAAAGGTCAGGCCGTTATGGAGGGAGGGCACCGCCTGAAAGATATGATTCACGTCAGCCTCGGTGCTCACCACCCGGGGCAACCCCAGCAGGGGAAAGGGCGGGTCGTCGGGATGGATGGCGAGGCGGACCCCCGCCGCCTCGGCGGCGGGCATGACCCCTTTGAGAAAGTAGACCAGGTTCTCGCGCAGCTGCGCTGGCCCGATTTCGTGGTAGGCCGCTAGGGCGGCCCGGAAGTCGTCCAGGCTGTAGCCTTCCTCCGCGCCGGGCAGGCCGGCGATCAGGGTGCGGACCAGGCGGGCGCGCTCCGCCTCGCTATGGCCCTCGTACCAGGCCTGACCGGCCGCCCAGACCCCGGGGCTGTAGGTCCTCTCGGCCCCTTTGCGTTGGAGGATAAAGCCGTCAAAGGCCACCAGCGCAGCCTGCTCAAAGCGCAGGGCGCGGGACCCATCGGGCAGCTCCCAGTCGAGCTGCGTGCGGGTCCAGTCCAGCACCGGCATGAAGTTGTAGCAGACAATCTCGATGCCCGCGGCCCCCAGGTTGCGGATGCTCTCGGCATAGGCTGCGATGTAAGCATCGCGGCTGGGGAGGCCGCGCTTGATGTCTTCGTGCACGGGGATGCTCTCGACTACGCTCCATCGGAGCGGGCGGGGGCGCTGCCGCCGCTCGTCCCACTCGATGCGCCGCTGGTGCGCAGCGATCTCTTCTGGCGTCCAGACGACGCCGTTGGGGAGGTGATGCAGGGCCGACACGATGTCGGTGGCCCCGGCCTGCTGGATGTCGTCCAGACTTACCGGGTCCGAGGGACCAAACCAACGCCAGGATTCTCGCATGGCAAATAGGGGATATGAGGCAAAAAGAAAATGCGTTCTGAATCCCTAAGACGATCTTCAGGTCCTTTGGCCTGAAAGAAGCCCAAAGTTTTTATGCATTTTCGCGTCTGACCGCTATTTTCTGTCTCCTGATAGAGCCCTTCCGCGCAGCCCCGGGTCCCAGCCCGAAAGGAAACCACTCGCGAAGCCCCCATCTACAATATCTGACGTCTCGCCTCTGACTTCTCGCTTCTCATATGGAACTCAACCACATCCAAACCATCGTCGTCATCGGTGCCGGGGTCATGGGCCGGGGCATCGCCCTGGTGTGTGCCCGATCAGGCTTTCAGACGGTCCTCTTTGACGTAAAGCCCGAGATGCTCACGCAGGCCCAGGCCTATGTGGAGAAGTTTTTCCACCGATCGGTGGAGAAGAAAAAGCTCCTGCCGGAGGAGCGGGACGCGGCCCTGGGCCGCCTGGCCTATACCACGGTCGCTGAGGACCTGATCGGCGACCTGATCATCGAGGCGGTGCCCGAGTCGCTGGACCTCAAGCATCGGGTGCTGAGCCCGATTCAGGCCCAGAACAGCCCCGAGACCATCATGGCGAGCAACACCTCGACCCTGCCGATCACGCGCATCGCGGCCGGCCTGCCCCACCCAGATCGGGTGGTGGGCCTGCATTTTTTCAACCCTGCCCCCTTGATGAAGCTGGTGGAGGTGATCGCCGGGGCCGATACTGACCCGGCGGTGCAGGCGACAATGGTCGCCCTCGCCCGGAAGTTGGACAAGACGCCCGTACAGGCGGCCGATACGCCGGGCTTTATCGTCAACCGCGTGGCCCGGCAGTTTTATCTGGAAAGCCTGCGCATCGTAGAGGAAGGGGCTGCAACCTTTCCGGTGGTGGACCGGCTCATGCGCAGCAGCGGCTTTCGTATGGGCCCCTTCGAACTGATGGACCTCATCGGGGTAGAGACCAATCATGCCGTGACCCAGTCGATGTATGCGGCCTTTTTTCAGGACGAAAAATTCCGGCCCAGCCTGCTGCAGCAGCAAAAGGTCGACGCCGGCCACTTTGGCCGCAAGACCAGGCGGGGCTTCTACCGCTATCCTGAAGAGGAGGAGCGACCCAAGCAGAAATAATCGTAAATTTATGCGTCCGTCTCCGGGACGGGCGCACCCTTCAAGATTACTCAATCGCTGACTATGCCTATTCGCGTACTCGTCGCAGGTTGCGGCAACATGGGGGCTTCGCACGCCCGGGCCTATCACAAGATGCCCGAGTTTGAGATTGTCGGACTCGTAAGCCGCGGCGCTGAGAGCCGCGAGCGGCTCTCGCAGGAACTGGGCGGCTATCCCACCTTTGGGGACTACGAGGCCGCTCTGGCCACGACCCGGCCCGATGCCGTTTCCATCAATACCTATCCCGAGACTCACGCCCACTACGCTACCCTCGCCCTGCAAGCCGGGGCGCACGTCTTCGTGGAGAAGCCCCTCGCCAATACCGTGGCCGAGGCCGAGCAGATTCGCGACATGGCCCGCAAGGCGGGCCGGAAGGTCGTCGTAGGGTATATCCTGCGGGTGCATCCCGCCTGGAAAACCTTTATTGAAGTGGCCCAGACGTTGGGCAAGCCCCTGGTGATGCGCATGAACCTCAACCAGCAAAGCAGTGGAGAGACCTGGCACACCCACAAGAACCTGATGAAGACGATGTCGCCTATCGTGGATTGCGGGGTGCACTATGTCGATGTAATGTGCATGATGACGGGGGCCAAACCGATCGCGGTGAGCGCCATCGGTGCACGCCTGACCGATGAGGTAGCGCCCGAAATGTACAACTACGGGCAACTGCAGGTTCGATTTGACGACGGCTCAGTGGGTTGGTACGAGGCCGGTTGGGGGCCCATGATGAGCGAGACGGCCTATTTTGTCAAGGATGTCATCGGGCCAAAAGGGTGCGTGAGCATCGTGGACGAAAAGCTCGACAGCACCTCGGACGATGTGGATGCCCACTCCAAGACCAATGCCCTGCGCCTGCACCACAGCGCCACCGGCGCGAACGGAAAGTTTGCCCGGGCCGATGAACTGATCGACACCACCGATGAGCCCGATCACCAGGGCCTCTGCGACCTGGAGCAGGCGTATTTCCTGCGGGCCATCCAGGAAGACCTGGATCTCACCAGCCACCTCGACGATGCCATCAACAGCCTGCGGATCGTGCTGGCCGCCGACGAGTCCTTCCGGACCGGCGAGGTGGTGAAGTTGTAGCGGCGATCTCCCCGGTTGAATTCCGTCTTCCAAATGCCTATTTTCCTTCGAATGCCGGCGAAGTCCGGCACATTCCTGGTTTCAAAAACAATTGTCTATGCCTGCCTTTCCTGTTCTGAACTTCCGCCAATGGATCGACGACAACCGCCACCTGCTCAAGCCGCCGGTCGGGAATAAGGTCGTCTACGATGAGACCGACGACTTCATCATCATGGTCGTCGGTGGCCCCAATCAGCGCACCGATTACCACTTCAACGAAACCGAAGAATTCTTCTATATGCTGGAAGGAGACATGGTGCTCAAGATTCAGGAAGACGGGCAGCCGGTCGATGTGCCGATCCGGGAAGGCGAAATATTCCTGCTCCCGCCTAAGGTGCCCCACTCTCCGCAGCGGGGTGCGGGCAGCATCGGCCTGGTGATTGAGCGCAAGCGCGACGCGAGCCACACCGATGGCCTGATGTGGTTTTGCCAAAATTGTAACCACAAGCTCTACGAGGAATATTTCCCCCTGGAAAACATCATGACCCAGATGCAGGGTGTCTTTGCCAAGTTTTATGCCTCGGAAGAGGCCCGAACCTGCGAAAAATGTGGTACTGTGATGCCGGTACCGGCTCCTAAGAAATAACCCCACCTCTATGCGGCTGCAGATGCGAACCTACCAGGCTTGGGGCCTCCTTGCCGGGGGCCTGCTCATGACTCTTTGGGCAGCCTGTCAGGTAGGTGCGGCCAGCCGGCAGGTGGATTTCAACACCCAGATCCGACCGATTCTCAATGGTAAATGCCTCTCCTGTCATGGCGGGGTGAAGGCCAATGGTGGTCTGAACCTCATGTACCGCGACGCCGCCCTGCGGGGCGGCGATTCGGGTGAGCCTGCCATCTTGCCGGGCGACCCGGCGGCGGGGACCCTGATGGATCGGGTCCTGCACGACGACCCCGAGCTGCGCATGCCCTATGAGCAGCCCCCCCTCAGCGAGGAAGAAATCGACCTGCTTCGGCGCTGGATCGCGCAGGGCGCGGCCTGGGATACCCACTGGGCCTACAAAACGCCCGAAGAACCAGCGGTTCCGGCGAGCGACTGGGGCGAAAACGAGATCGACGCCTTCGTGGCGGCGGCCTGGGACGGTACCGGCCTGCGGCCCAATCCCGAGGCTGACCGGGCCACCCTCCTCCGGCGCTTGTCGCTGGACCTAACCGGCCTGCCGCCCAGCCCGGCGGCGGTTGCCGCCTTTGTGGCGGACCGTCGCCCCGATGCGTATGCCCGGCTGGTGGACAGCCTGTTGGCCTCGCCCCACTACGGCGAGCGCCGCGCCGCCCGTTGGCTGGATCTGGCCCGCTATGCCGACTCCAAAGGCTACGAAAAAGACCCCCACCGCGATAGCTGGCCCTATCGCGACTGGGTGATTCGGGCCTTCAATGCCGACATGCCCTTCGATACCTTTACCCTCAAGCAACTGGCCGGCGACCTGCTCCCCAACCCCAGCCGGGATGAACTGGTGGCCACAAGCTTTTTGCGGCAGGCGATGACCAATACCGAAGGGGGCACCGACGACGAGGAGTTTCGTGTGGCGGCTGTCATCGACCGGGTGAACACCGTCTGGACCGTCTGGCAGGGGACCACCATGGAGTGTGTACAGTGTCACGACCATCCTTATGATCCTTTTCCCCAGGAAACCTATTACCAGGCTTTTGCCTTCCTGGATCAAACCCAGGACAATGACCTCTTTGCGGACTACCCCTTACTGGATTTTTGGACGGGCGCGGACAGCCTCGCGGTGGAGGAAGCCCTGACATGGCTGGCTGAGCATCACCCTGCCTCGGAGATTGATACACAGGCGCTTCAGCACGAACGCGTTCGGCAGGCCTTGCGTCCCCGCTACGAGCCGCGCGACGCCGACGATTTTTCGCAGGTCATCATCTATCCCGATGGGGCCGCCGCCAACTGGCGCAACAACCTGCAGAGCGAGAGCGATCAGCCTTTTTTCCTGCTGTATCAGGACATCGATTTTGACGAGGTTGCCGGCCTTACGTTTCGCTACGCCGCGACAGGCGGGGAAGGTAGCCTGGAATTCCGGCTGGACCAGCCCGATGGCCCCTTGCTCCATAGCCATGTCTGCGCCCCGACTGGCCGCATTCGCAGCAACGAAGGCGGTGGCGGGGAGGAATGGAAGTCGGTGACCATCGATCTGCCGCCCCAAAGCGGGGCGCATGACCTCTATGTCGTGCTGCGCAACCGGACGGGAAACATTCCTGACGGCATCGTCGTGCTGGAGTCTTTTACGCTGCACCGGCCTCGACAGGCTCCGTCGCCACAGGTAGTGGCCTGGCAGGATTCGCTGCGTCGCCTGCGCGAGCAGGCGGTGCGGGTGCCATATCTCAAGGCCAGGACGTCCCATAACCGCCGCGTCACGCGGCGATTTGAGCGGGGCAACTGGCTCAGTCCCTCGGATACCATCCGCCCCGGCGTGCCTGAAGTGCTTCCCGGCCTGCCGGCCGATGCCCCAGACAATCGGTTGGGCTTTGCCCAGTGGCTGGTTTCTCCGGGAAATCCCCTCACTGCCCGGGTGATGGTCAATCGCCTGTGGGAAGACCTCTTTGGGCGGGGACTGGTCGAAACGGCTGAGGACCTGGGGACCCAGGGCTTTTTGCCTAGCCATCCTGAGCTGCTGGACTGGCTCGCCTGGTCGCTGGCGCACCGCCACCGCTGGCACCTGAAGCCCATGTTGCGCGAGCTGGTGATGTCTGCCACCTATCGCCAAAGTAGTGAAGTCGATCCGGCCCAGTATGCCCTGGACCCTGAAAACAGGCTGCTGGCGCGGGGAGTCCGCTTCCGTCTGCCGGCGGAGACGATTCGCGATCAGGCCCTGGCCGTGAGTGGCCTACTGAGTCCCGAGCTGTTGGGGCCGAGTGTGATGCCGCCTCAACCAGAGGGGATCTGGAAGGTGGTGTATAGCGGAGCGCAGTGGAAAACCAGCGAGGGAAAAGACCGCTACCGGCGAGCCCTCTACACCTATTGGCGGCGCACCAGCCCCTATCCTTCCTTTGTGGCCTTTGACGCACCGAGCCGGGAATTTTGCGTGCCGCGCCGCATCCGGACCAACACCCCGCTGCAGGCGCTCGTCACCTTGAACGACCCGGTCTACACCGAAGCTGCTACGGCGCTGGCGCGCCGGATGATGGCACAGCCCGGCTTGCCCGCCGAGCGGCTGGCCTATGGCTATGAGCTGGCGCTGCTGGCAGCGCCGGGAGACAGCAGTCGACAGGCCTTGCAGGGCCTGTATGAGGAGGCTCTGGCGCACTATGTCGCCGACAGCACGGCGGCGATCACCCTCACCGGTGCTGATAGTACTGAGGCCCAGGTGCCCGAGCTTGCGGCCTATACCCTCGCCGCCAATGCCCTGCTGAATATGGATGCCTTTTTGACGCGGCAGTAGGGGGCTCTGAATGGGGTAGAAAGCAATTTTTTCAGGGGTATTAATATGGGGTCTTTTTGAGTCCTGATGGAAGTTACGTGGTTTTTTCAGGGGTTGACTGATGGTAAATGAAGGGGATGCATCCTGAAAACTGTGCTAAATTTGCTCCATGCATGTCCTGCTCTCTTTTCTCCGGCGCTACCGGATGGTAGGGATTTATGCCCTGCTCCTGCTTGCCTGGATCTTGCGGATTGAGCACCGTTACCATTACCGAAATTGGTTTCTCGACACGGAAGTACAGCTGGCGGCTACGGCCCAATGGTGGAAGGGGTATGGCTTCACTGTCCCCGAAGCAAGCACAGAAGACCTTAGCCAGACTCATGATCAACCGATTTCTGTGTTCATGCCTGGCTATGGCTGGCTGGTGATTCCCTTTTTCGAACTATTGGACGACTGGTTCCAAGCCGCCTGGTTTGCCTACGCTTTGGCCATGGCCTTGATGTTGGTGGCCACGCACCTGATCTGGCGACAACAGCGACTGCGACAGGATGAGTGGCCGTATGCGGCTTATTTAATCTTTGTCGGTTTTTCTCCTGCCCCCTGGCATTACTTAACCGATGCAGGGCAGTGGAGCCTCACAGCCTTTGCCTGGGCCGTACTTGCCCTACTCTACGCTGGCCCTTCGGTTCGAAGCCGGCAGGTGGGAACACTACTGGCCGTGGCTATTTTGGCCACGGGGGCTGTGATCCGCTACGCGTATTTGCCCTATCTGCTCTTACCTGCCTTGCTGTGGTCACTGCCCCGACATCAATGGCCAGAACGCCGACGCAGTTTGGTGGTGGCTTTGGTAGCAGGGGGTCTTGGTATGCTGAGCTTGTGGCTGTGGCGGGTCCAGCAGCTACCTTACCTGCCCGGAGAAGAGGTGCCCGAGGGCTGGTTTTTTCATCACCTTCTCCATCTTGATCCCTTTCCCATAAAGGCCTTCATCTACTATGGGATCCCGCACGAGTTGGCCATGGCCCGGGTGGCGGCGTGGCTGCCCGGGGTTTTTCAGGCCATCGCCTGGGTAGCCAGCCTGTTCCTTTTGGGTATAGGCTTGTCCCTCTGGTTCCACTGGCGCCGCCGGGACCGTTTCCCCGGTCCACAACGCCGGCGGCTGTTGCGCCTGAGCGGATATACCCTGCTCCTTATTCTGGCTATGCTCAGCTACCTCTCTCTGCGCAGCCCCCCCCAAGATTGGAATTGGACGGGCTTCTGGACCTATGTGATGGAGACCCGTTACTTTGCCCCTGTACTCTGGCTTATTGGCTTGATTGCATTTTTAAGTGCCGGAGATAAGCTGCGCCCTACGGTCCAAAGGGGCCTGCGGGGGGTTGTGATCGCGGTTACGCTGGTCAACCTGGGTTTTGGGCTGTATCAGCGGGGGGCATTGTACCTGGGGGAGGGGGTTGGGCAGCCCTTTGCCAGGACCAACCTGCCTGGTCTGATGGAAATTGCCGCCGAGCGCCAGCGAGAGGGCCCTGTCCGGGTTATGACCTATCAGAACC
>RFHL01000494.1 GCA_003696875.1 Bacteroidota bacterium
ATTTGATACTTGGGCAGGAATGGCCGTCGGGATCATCTGCGGAGCCGATTTCCATCGGGGAGATTTATCTGGAAATTGGATGTTTTCGCCAATCGGTGTAGCTTACAGACGCTAACTATTGAAGGTTTTTTTCAATCCTATGGACGCGCTACATTCGCAGATATCTCCCTTTCCCGAGCCAGATTCCCACCTCCAAAAGGTTAAGTCCGAAGCCCTGCTGGTCGAAGTGGCCTGGGAAGTCGCCAACCAGGTTGGGGGGATTTACACCGTTATCCGGTCCAAGGTCCCCAGCATGGCCCAGCGCTGGGGTGACCGTTACTGCCTGATTGGTCCCTGGGTCCATCCCAATGTGTCGGCCATTTTCGAGCCTATTGAGGCTCCCAATGATCCCTTTGGCCGGGCTGTGCGCAAGATGCGCGAGATGGGCTTTGAGGTGCACTATGGCCGTTGGCTCACCACCGGCCGGCCCCGCACCGTCCTCTTCAACCCCTACTCGGTCTATGATCGCCTGGGCGAGATCAAGTATCTCCTCTGGGAGCATCACGGCATCAGTACCCCCGGCGATGACGACCTCATCAACAAAGTGGTTGCCTTTGGCTGGCTGGTCAAGGTCTTTATGACGCGTCTCTGTGAGGAGGAGGTCAATACCCGGCCGGTGGTGGCTCACATCCACGAGTGGATGGCCGCCACGGCCATTCCGGAGATCCGCCGGGACAATCTGCCCATTGCCACGGTCTTTACCACCCACGCCACCATGCTGGGCCGCTATCTGGCGATGAATGACCCGGACTTCTACGACCATCTCCCCTTCTACGATTGGGAAAAGGAGGCCCGCTATTTCAACATCGAAACCATTATCCGGATCGAGCGGGCGGCGGCGCACGGGGCGCATATCTTCTCGACCGTGAGCGAGGTGACGGCTCAGGAGTGTATCCACCTCATCGGGCGCAAGCCTGAGGTGATCCTTCCCAATGGCCTCAACATCGAGCGCTTCTCCATCACCCACGAGGTCCAGAACCTGCACGGACGCTTCAAGGATTCTATCCACCAGTTCGTCATGGGGCACTTCTTCCCCAGCTACCATTTTGACCTGGACAAAACGCTCTATTTCTTTACCTCAGGTCGGTACGAGTATCGAAACAAGGGGTATGACCTGACCCTGGAGGCGCTGGCCCGCCTCAACTGGCGCATGAAAGAGGCCAACATTGACCTCACCGTGGTCATGTTCTTCATCACCTCGCGGCCCTTCCACAGCATCAACCCCACGGTGCTGCAGTCCCGCGCCGCCCTGGAGCGCATGCGACAGACGGTAGACTCTATTCAGCGGCAGCTGGGGGAGCGCTTTTTCCAGCATGCCGTCGCCGATGAGGGCCATCAGTTTCCCGATCTCAATGAGTTTGTGGATGAGTACTGGAAGATCCGTATGCGGCGGGTCCTGCAGTCGTGGAACCACCATGGCCTGCCTCCCATCGTGACGCATAACCTGCACGATGACGACAAAGATGACATCCTCAACTTCCTGCGGATGTCCAATTTGCTCAATCATAAAGATGACAAGGTCAAGATTGTCTATCATCCGGACTTTCTTTCTTCGGTGAGCCCGCTGATCAGCCTGGACTATGCCGACTTTGTGCGGGGGTGTCACCTGGGGGTATTTCCCAGCTACTACGAGCCTTGGGGCTATACGCCGCTGGAGTGTATGGTGAGCGGGGTGCCGGCTGTCACCAGTGACCTGGCCGGCTTTGGGGACTATCTGCTCCAGGCTACTTCTGATGTGGAGGCCCACGGCATGTACGTCGTCAACCGTCGCGACCGCTCCTTTGAGGAGGCCGCCAATCAGCTGGCCGATCAGCTTTTTTCCTTTGTGCAGATGAGCCGCCCCGACCGGATCGCCATGCGCTACAAGCTGCAAGGCGCATCTGAGCATTTTGACTGGGCTAACCTGACCCGCTATTACGAAGAGGCTTATAATCAGGCGATCAAAATCTTTGCGGAGCAGGCCTAAGGGGCCTGAGGGCCTCCCGCTCCGACCATTCCGAAACCATCCTCTGCTGTGCAAGAACCGCGTGTTTTGATGCTGGGCTGGGAATATCCCCCGTTTCTAAACGGCGGGCTGGGAGTCGCCTGTGCGGGCCTGGCTGCAGCCCTGAGTGCGCACACCCGGCTCACCATGGTGGTGCCCCGCACCCCGGAGGACCACCAGCCCGAGGGCTGGGAATTGGTGGGTCTGGAGGGTAAGCCCCTCCCGGCTCTGTGGGAGAGCTATCCTGAGACTGTCCTTGAGAAACTCAGCAAAGTACACCTGCGATACTTGCCGGTCACGCTGTCGGGCTATGAGCGCAATCCCCGCGAGCCTCAGGTCGTGGAGGAGACCCAATGGTATACCATTGAGCGGCAAGTACATAAAAACCGCCTGCGCCGGGCTTCCCGGCCCTTTCAGTTGGGCGCCCTGTATGGCGACGACCTCTGGGAGCGGGTACAGGAATACACCGAGCTGGTGGTGCAGATGGTCACCCCCGGTCAGTATGACCTGATTCACGCCCACGACTGGATGACCTTCCAGGCGGGCCTGGAGCTCAAGGCCCGCTTTGGTCTGCCGCTGGTGCTGCACGTCCATTCGCTGGAGTATGACCGTGGCGGCCCTGGCAGCCGGGGAGCCGTGTTTCAGCTGGAGCGGCACGCCCTGCGCGAGGCCGACCTGATCCTGCCGGTAAGCCAGTACACGGCTGAGGTCATCCGTGATGTGTACGGGGTGTCGCTGGACAAGGTGCGGCCGGTCCGCAACGGCATCGAACTGGCGCCGGCCTATCGCCGGCCGCGGCCTTTTCCGGAGCGACTGGTTGTCTATCTGGGCCGGCTTACCGGCCAGAAAGGGCCAGCTTACTTTTTTGAGGCGGCCCGGGCCCTGCTGGAGCAGGGCGCTCCGGTGCGCTTTGCCATCGCTGGCAAGGGGCACATGGTCGAGCAGCTCGTCGAGCAGGCCGCCGAGGCCCGCCTGGGGCATCGCATCCACTTTACCGGCTACCTGGAGCCGGAGGCCGTCCGGGACCTGCTGGCCATGGCCGATGTGTACGTGATGCCCTCGGTTTCCGAGCCATTTGGCCTCTCGGCCCTGGAAGCCGCCCAGATGGGCGTACCCTGTGTCCTTTCCCGGCAGTCGGGGGTGGCAGAGGTGCTGCCCGGCGCTGAGTATGTCGACTATTGGGATGTGCCCACCATGGCACAGACGATCCAGGCCCTGCTCGAAGATGAGACCCGCCGGGAAGCGGTCATCCGCGCTCAGCAGCAATCCCTGCCCCATCTGGGCTGGGAGGGAGCCGCCCGCCAGGTGGTTGACGCCTATCAAACCCTATTGACCTAGCCCGCATCTGAATACGATTTTCCTTATGCCACCCGTTTCGCTCCATTTCTTTGGTCACCAGCCTTACCCCTTGCGTGCCGCTTCGATCTTTGACATCGGAAGTGGGGCTCCTGTGGTCGATCGGGCGGCCAGCGCAGCCCGGACGGAGGCGCAAGCGGCGGGCTGTTACCGTCCGGGGCTGGAGTTGCTGGAGAGGCTGATTGAAGCGCATGGGGGACGTTTTCAGGTTGCGATGACCCTTACCGGCCCCTGGATGGAGCAGGTCACGGCTCATGCGCCCGGACTGATCCGCCAGGTCCAGCGTCTGGCCAAAACAGGTCAGGTATCCTGGCTGGCGACGCCCTACCATCACAGCCTGAGCTTTGTGGCTGATCGGGCGTTGTTTGCGGCGGAGATGGATCGCCACGAGGCCCGCCTGCACGGGCTCACCGGGCAGCGCCCCCGCCTGTGCGTACAGCCCGGTTACCTCTACACCAATCCGATGGCTTACGTCCTGCATCAGCGCGGCTATGTAGGCTGCCTGGTGGATGGTGGCCCGGCCTTCCTGAAGGACCGCAGCCCCAACTGGGTCTATCACGGGAGCCATATGCCAGGCCTGCACCTGCTGGTGCGCGACGCCCTGCACAGCGACGACCTGGAGCTGCGCTTCGGGATGGATGCCCGGGCCTTCAGTGCCCGGCTGGCCGCCAGGCAGGGGGAGGTGATCAATCTGTGGCTAAGCCTGGACTGGCTGGGCAGCCACGCCCATCGCGCTTTCTTGCGCGACTGGGTGCGGGACTGGCTCCTGCATCCCGAGCACAGCTTTGTGCGGCCCGAAGATGTGATTGCGGCGGCGGGGCCCGGGGCCCCGCTCGACGCCCCCGACTACGTCTCGGTCCGGGGACCGGCCCATGACCTCAGCCCCTGGCTGGGCAACACCCTGCAGAAAGCCTTTTTTGACCAACTCTATGAGCTCGCCGCCCCGGTAGCGGGGCGTAAGGATCTCCGGGCCGAGTGGCACGCCCTCTCCGACGCCCAGCATCTGCTGGCGATGGGTGAGCCCGAAGGGCGGGGGGTCAGTGCCTATAGTCACCTGATGAGCCTCTTCGCAGATTTTCATTTGCGGGTGTGAGATTTGTCATTGGCGTCTTTACCATTGCGGGCTACATTTGCTATCTTTAGAAAAGGAAAGCCTGCCAAGGCTCTACTCGCTAAATTGGGGTGACTTATGCTTATCGCCGAAAGTGGAGCGACCAAGACGGAGTGGCGCTACTGTGTGGACAATCAGGTGAAGCTGGGGTTTCGGACTCCGGGCTTCAATCCCAATGTCATGAGTCCCAGGCAGATCCGACAGGAAATGGCGGCAGCGCTGGAGACCCATCTGACCGGCGTATCGCTCCGCGAACTGTTTTTTTATGGCTCGGGGATCGGCGGTGATTCCCAGCGGGCGATCATGAATACCATCCTCACAGACCTGCTGCCAGGGACGAGGATCTCCGTGGAGCATGACCTGCTGGCAGCGGCCCGCTGCGCCGGGCATGCCGAAGGGGTGGTCTGCATCATCGGGACAGGCTCCAACTCGGGTTACTACAAAGGGGGGGAGGTGCTGCAAAGCCTCGGCGGTCACGGCTACATATTCGGAGACGAAGGCTCCGGGGCTGACCTGGGCAAGCATGTGATCAAAGGCCTCTTGCAGGATGAATTTCCCGATGGGGTGCGCAGCTTTATTGAGATGCAAAGCGGTAGCAGCATCTATGAACTCAAGATCGCGGTACACCGCGATCCCAAACCCAATGTGCGCCTTGCCCGCCTCGCCAAGTATCTGGATGAAATCTGGCATTATCCCGAGGTGGGCGACATGATCCGGGCCCGGATGCTGGCCTTTCTGGACACGACCGTCTGCCGCTATCCCGATTACCAGACACTACCCGTTACGTTTTATGGGTCGATTTCTTATTATTTCCAGGACTTCCTGACCGAGGCCTGCCAGCAGCGGAAAGTGCGGGTGGTCGATATCCGGCGTGATCCTATCGACCAGCTGGTGGCCTATCATTTAAAAGAAAAACTCTTTTCCTAAAAGGACCCTGATTTCGTCTCTCTTCCTATGACACGACACGAAGGACCACAGGGTAAACGGGGCCCCCAGCTGGTACAAGGCTGGGAGCAGGAGGGCAACCGGGTGGTGCTCTATTGTCCGGATACGGTCCTGGAAGTACATGCCTACACCGACAGCATCCTGCGGTTTCGATTTTCGCCCACCGGCCGCTTTGAGGAGACCTTCTCTTATGCCACCATCCTCGAAGATATGCCGGCCCTGGGCTCCATTGACCTGGAAGTCACCCATGAGGGCGATGTCTGGCACTTTCGCACCCAAAAGCTTCATTGCCGGATCACCAAGACGCTGCATATCAGCGTTTTTGACCTGGAGGGGACGCTCTTCAACGAGGATGAGCGGGGATTTTTCTGGGAGCCTGACCGGGAGCATGGCGGCAACATCATCTACTGTAGCAAGAAGATACAGGAGCAGGAAGCCTTCTGGGGACTGGGCGATAAACCCAATCGGCTGAACATGCGCGGAATGCGCTTTGAGACCTGGGGATCGGATATGTATGGCTTCGAAAAGACCACCGATCCGCTCTATAAGAACATTCCCTTTTTCATGGGGCTACACCATGAGGTCGCCTACGGCATCTTTTTCGACAATACCTTCCGCACCCGCTTTGACTTTGGGCATGAACGCAGCGACGTATGCACCTACTGGTCGCGGGGCGGGGAGATGAACTATTACTATCTGCATGGCCCGGAGCTGACGCAGGTGGTGGAAAACTTTGCCTGGCTGACCGGTACGCCTGAGTTGCCTCCGCTCTGGGCGCTGGGCTTTCATCAGTCCAAGTGGAGCTATTTTCCGGCCGACAAGGTGCGGGAGATTGCGGCGCGTTTTCGCAAGGAAAAAATCCCCTGTGACGTCATCCATCTGGATATTGACTATATGGATGGTTTCCGCTGCTTTACTTGGGATGAGGAGCATTTTCCCAATCCCCGGCGGCTGATTGCCGAGCTGGAAGTTGACGGCTTTAAGACGGTCACCATTCTGGACCCGGGCATCAAGATCGACCGGGAGTATCGCATTTATAAGGAAGGGGTAGAAAAGGGCTACTTCTGTCGCCGGGCCGATGGCCCGCTGATGGAGGGCAATGTCTGGCCTGGCCCTTGCCACTTCCCAGACTTTACGCACCCGGAGGTGCGGCAGTGGTGGTCCAAACTCGTAGAGGAGTTTATGCAATACGGCGTCCATGGCATCTGGAATGATATGAATGAGCCGGCCGTCTTCGGGTCGGGGACCTTCCCGATGGATACGCGCCACCACTACGAGGGCGTGCCCTGTAGCCACCGCAAGGCCCACAACATCTACGGGATGCAGATGGCCCGGGCCACCTATCACGGCATGAAGAGCGCGATCTTTCCACGGCGCTCGTTTTCGCTCTCCCGCTCGGGCTTTGCCGGCATACAGCGCTATGCGGCGGTGTGGACCGGCGACAACCTCTCCACCTGGGAGCATATGTGGATGGCGTGCGTGCAGTGCCAGCGTCTGTGCATGTCGGGTGTGAGCTTCTGCGGCTCCGACATCGGCGGCTTCATCGGCGACTGTAACGGGGAGTTGCTCACCCGCTGGACCCAGATGGCGGTGTTTCACCCGCTTTTCCGGCTGCACTCTTCCGGCGATCATGCCGATCAGGAACCCTGGGTGTATGGCGAGCCCTATACCTCGGCGATCCGCAAGGCCATCACCTTGCGCTATCACTTTTTGCCCTACATCTATACTGTGATGTGGCGGCATGTGGAGTCAGGTACACCGGCGATCCGCTCGCTCGTGCTGCTGGATCAGCACGACCCGGAGACCTACTTCCGCATGGATGAGTTTGTCTTCGGGCCGCATGTGCTGATCTGCCCCATCTTCCATGCCCATGCGGAGGGGCGTACCATGTACCTGCCCCGGGGCAACTGGTACAACTACTGGACCGATGAGGTCGTCGAGGGGGGCAAGGAGATCTGGGTGGAGACGACCCTGGAGACCTTCCCCCTGTTTATCGAGGCGGGTGCCACCATCCCGGTCTACCCGGCTATGCAGTACGTGGGCGAGAAGCGCATAGACAGCCTGGACTTACATGTCTACTATGGCGAGGACCCCTGCACCAGCGAAGTCTACGAAGACGCCGGTGACTACTATGACTACGAGTTGGGCAACTACACGGTCCGGACTTTTACCTTGCTGGTAGACGAAGATGAGGGCATCAGCCTGCGGCAGATCCGCAAAGGGCGCTACAATTCCGAGTATCTCTCCTTTTGCTTTCACCTACACGGCTTTCCCTTTGAGCCCACCGAGATTCGGGTCGACCGGACCAAGCTGCGCCTCAAGCGACAGAAAAAAGGCCAACCCTTTTTCTTCGAAGTCGACAAAGACTTTGAGGAAATCACCTTCCATGGTCCGAAAGACCCGGGTGACAAGCCGGCTAAGTGATCTGGGGCAGGGGCTTGTTGATTTGGGGCTAAGTAACGCGAGAAAAACAACTTCCCGATTTTGAGCCGCGACCTTGTGCGCAGACAAGGAAGCAAAACCGAGCTTGGCGGGCCAAGTGAGGCTTTTTCTGACGCCGTATGCGGGCAAGGGATCAAGCCAAAAGCGGACTTTATTTTTTGAGCGTTGCTAAGTGTTGATAATCAAGTTTTTGTGAAAGGGGCACGGGGTGCACCCGATAAACTGGTACCCTCTCCGGACGATTGGGGAGGGGTCATTTTATCAGGTGGGGCGAATCTTGATGCGCTGAAACGCACATTTAGTCCCAGAAAAAGCTCTCACACGATTTTTCCTTTTTGTAAAAGACAGGGTCAACTTGTACAGCCCTTAGCCTAACTACTCCTCGTTTATGCAACAGACCAAGACGCTGCTGGCCTACGCCATGGGATTGCTGGGCCTGATCAGCCTGCCTTTTGGCGGCCACGCCCAGATTCTGAATATCGACCCGGTTTTTCCGACGGTCAATGATACGGTAACGATTGTCTACGATGCCACCCAGGGCAATGGAGCCCTGGTAGGCGTGACGCCCGTGTATGCACATACGGGCCTGATCACCAGCAACAGCACGGCTCCCAACGACTGGAAGTATGTCCAGGGGAACTGGGGAACCGCCGATCCCAAGGTTCTTATGACCGATTTGGGCAACAACCTGCACCAGATCCAGTATCACATTCAGAGTTATTACAGCGTACCGGGGACGGAGGATGTGGAGTCTTTAGCCTTCGTTTTCCGGAGCCAGGATGGCTCCGTAGTGGGGCGAGATGCCGACGGTAGTGACATCTTTTACCCGATTTATGACCCCAATGATCCCTTGCAGATCCTCGTCCTCACGCCCGGGGACGGGCTGATCCGGGAGAGCGGGGATGAGATCATCTTTCGCGGGGCGGCTTCCAACAGTGGCACCCTGACCCTCTTTCTCAATGGCAATCAAATCAAGCAGACCACCGGAAAGGAACTGCGCGACACCCTCACTGCCGGGACCCCCGGTGGGTACTGGCTCAGTTTCCGTGCCGACGACGGCACCGACGTCGTAGAGGACTCAATCTATTTTGTCGTGCGGGGACAGGTACAAACCGAAGCGGTGCCTGGTGGCACCGAGCCAGGCATCAATTATCTTGGTGGAGACACCTCGGTGGTGCTGTCGCTCTACGCCCCCAACAAGAGCTTTGTCTATGTATTAGGCGACTTCAACGACTGGACCGCGAGCCCTGAGTATTTTATGAAGCGCTCGCTTGACAATGCCACCTGGTGGCTGGAAGTCGGGGGACTCACCCCTGGCGAGGAGTATGCCTTTCAGTATCTGGTCGATGGCGAGATCTACATCGCCGATCCCTACGCCGACAAAGTCCTCGATCCCTGGAATGATCCCTGGATCAGCAGCGCTACCTATCCGGGCCTGAAACCCTATCCCGATGGGGCGGCTGGCATCGTCTCGGTCCTGCAGACCGGGCAGACGCCCTACCCCTGGCAGCACCCGCAGTACGATCGCCCCGCCAATGACGAGCTGCTCGTATACGAGCTGCACTTGCGGGACTTCATTGGTACCCACGACTACCGGACCCTGATCGACACCCTCGACTACCTGGAGCGCCTGGGCGTGAATGCCATTGAGCTGATGCCCATTATGGAATTTGAAGGCAACAACAGCTGGGGCTACAACCCGAGTTTCTTCTTTGCCCCGGACAAATACTACGGCCCCAAGGACGATCTGAAGGCCTTTATCGACACCTGCCATGCCCGGGGCATGGTGGTCATCCTCGACATGGTGCTCAACCATGCCTTTGGCCAGAATTCCCTGGTCCGCCTGTATTGGGATGGGGTCAACAACCGTCCGGCAGCGGATAATCCCTGGTTCAACCCGGAGGCCACCCACCCTTTCAGTGTTGGCTATGACTTCAACCACGAAAGCCCGCAGACTCAGGAATTTGCCGACCGGGTGCTGGCCTACTGGATTGAAGAGTACAAGTTTGACGGATACCGGATGGACCTCTCCAAGGGCTTTACCCAGACCAATTCGGGGGGAGATGTAGGCCAATGGAGCAACTACGATGCCTCGCGCATCGCCCTGCTCAAGCGGATGTACGACCAGCTTAGAACCGTCGACTCTACCGCCTATTTCATCCTGGAGCACTTTGGCAACAACACCGAGGAAAAGGAGCTCGCTGAGTACGGCATGATGTTGTGGGGCAACCACAACTTCAACTATAACGAGGCCACGATGGGCTACCATGACAGTAATAAGTCCAACTTTGGTGGCATCGCCGCCCAAAACCGCGGCTGGAACGTCCCCCATCTGGTGGGCTATATGGAGAGCCACGACGAAGAGCGCCTCATGGTCAAGAACCTGCGCTTTGGCAACAGCGCCTGGAACTACGACGTGACCACCCTCAATACCGCCCTGGCGCGGATGGAGATGGCCGGGGCCTTCTTCTTTCCGATTCCTGGCCCCAAAATGATCTGGCAGTTTGGGGAGGTCGGCTACGACATTTCCATTCAGCGCTGCCCCGATGGCAGCGAGGACTATGGGTGCCGCGTGGATCCCAAGCCCATCCGCTGGAACTATTACCAGAACAACTACAACCGGCAGCGCCTGTATAACGTCTGGTCGGCGCTCATGCACCTGCGTCGCAGCCACCCGGTCTTCCGTACCGACGACTTCGAGCTGTCGGTAGCCGGTGCCTTCAAGCGCATCACCCTGCGCCATGACAGCATGAGCGTCGTCATTGTCGGGAACTTCGACGTGACCCATCAGACCGCGTCGGTGCCCTTCCCGGCCAATGGGACCTGGTACGATTACTTCAGCCAGGAAACCATCAACGTCAGCGGCAGCTACAGCTTTGCGCTCGGGGCAGGAGAGTGGCACGTCTACACCGATCAGCCTCTGGTCGATCCGGATGTGACCCTGTCGGCCGACGACGTCTTTGACGTCGCGGGTCTGGTGGCCTATCCCAATCCCTTCCGGGATAACATGAGCCTGCGCTACGATCTGGCCAAGCCTGCCGCCGTGACCGCCACGGTCATGGACCTCACCGGGCGGGTGGTAACCACTCTGGCCCATAGCGAGCAGCAGGGTGCCGGCACTCACTGGCTGAGCTGGGACGGGCAGACCGCCTCCGGCCGCGCCGCCCCCGCTGGCGTGTACTTGCTGCGCCTCGAAGCCGGTGCGCAGTCCCACACCCTGCGCATCATGCGGCAGTAGCCTAGACCGAAGGAGAAGAAGGCCCTTGTCTCGCCGTCTCGCTTCTCGGTTCTAAATATCTAAGTAAGTAGTTAGCTTCCCTATATGAGAGCCCCGCCTTTTTGGCGGGGCTTTTGGTATCTTCGGGGTAAATGGCTGCCTGCGGCCAGGATGTTTTACCCATTTTTTTCCGATGAACCTCAATCAGGTAACGGTCCCCTCCCAGGATCTGGCCCGGGCCATCCCCTTTTACCAGCAACTCGGGCTGGAGCTGATCGTGCACACCCATGCCCATTACGCCCGCTTTGTCTGCCCCGAAGGGGGCGCGACCTTTTCGCTCCAGCAGGTAGATGTACCCATCTCAGAACCAGGCATTCATGTGTACTTCGAATGCGAAAAGCTGGATGAGAAAGTACGGGAATTGATGGCGGCGGGCATCGCCTTTGATGCGCTGCCGGAGGATAAGCCCTGGCTGTGGCGGGAGGCCCACCTGCGAGATCCGGATGGCAACCACCTGATCCTGTACTACGCCGGCGAAAACCGGCTCAATCCCCCCTGGCGGTTGAAGGACTAGCCTTCGATCATCCTGAATAGCGTGTCGGAAAAATCCTCGGCGACCATCGCCTGGGCGATGGCCCCGGCTCGGGCAGGATAGGCCGGATTCTGCCATAGGTCTAGGATGCGTGCCTCCAGGACCCGGGGGCGGAGTTTGCTGATGGGGAGACCCGCCGGCCCGGCCCCTTGCTGGTGCACGATCTGAGCCCAGGCATACTGGTCCACGATATGAGGGACAATGAGGGTGGGGCAGCCATGGCGCAGCCCCATGTGGGTGGTACCCGATCCGCCGTGATGGATCACGGCGGATACACGCGGGAAGAGCCAGCTGTAGGGCACATTTCGCACAAAATGAAGGCGTGCCCGCTCGTAATCATCAGGCTCCTGCAAGCCCCCGGCGGCCGTATTGATAATGGCCGGAATCTGATGCCGGTCCAGGATGTCGAGCAAGAGCCGGGTTTTGCCTGCCGGATCGGCATTGAGCATACTGCCAAAGCTGATGAAGAGGATCTTGGGATGGCGGGAGAGAAAGACCCGGAGATCAGGCGATGGCTCGTATGAGGCCGTCGTCTCAGAGGCATAGAATCCCAACACCTGCCGTTGTGGGGGCCAGTAATCAGGGCGGGGGAAGAGGGTGGGGGAAATGGTGTAAATGGTCGGGCTCTCCTGCACGACGCGCCGCAGGGCGGCGCGGGGGTGTCGCCGGGGCAAGCCCAGCCATTTTCGGCTCATCTTGAGCGTCGTGATCAAGCCAAAGTCGGCCAGCCGGAAGCTGAGTTGGTTCAGGAAGGGACCCAGGTCCCGGTGAAAGGCCACATGGGAATAACCCCTGACGTAGTGCATGTAGGGCACCGGGCTGATGAAGGTCGCCTGACCGGGATGGTCCAGCACCCAGAGCATGGGGTAGGTCGCCTTGCCATTATAGAGGATATGCTCGGGGACAAAGTCATCGACGATGGCCTGCTGGTGAAGGAGTAGCTCCTGATTGGCGGCCTTTTGCCGGACGGCCAGGCGCAGGGTCCCCATGACCTTCTTCCAGCCACTTGCGCCCCCCATGGCGGCCCGGCCGTCTGCGCTGTCCAGCAATTCCATAAACTGGGAGCCCAGAGAAGCGAAGGCCAGGCCGTGTGCCTCGGCCAGGGAGCGGAACTGCTCCGGAAAGGCGCAACAGATGTCGTGCCCCCGGGCCTGCAAGCGCAGGCCGAGGGCCACAAAGGGCTCCATGTCGCCCCGGGTACCGACGGAGATGAGGAGTATGCGCATGCGCCTGGCTTTGCAATCAATATACAAAGCTTTCCATAGCCCTTGATAGCAGCTGCCCAGCTTTTCGTATATTCCTCAAAATCAGTCCCTCATGCAAAACCTCCTGACCACGATGCTGGGCTTTGCAGTGCTAGCCTATATGGGCTATGTGCTGGGCCTGACGGCAAAAGTGATGTTTGGCTGGGGAGAAGCGAGCTGGGATGAAGCCTTAGGCCATTGGGTCTTTGTGGGGATTGTGGGCTTGCTCATGCTTATCGGCCATGTTTGGGGCGATCGGGAAGAAGCCGGTACGGAAAAAGCGGCTGAAAAAAACCCTTATGGAGGGGGCGGTCAGAATCCGAACAGGGATTCGGAACCCGACTTCAATCCGTACCTGGATCAGCTGGAGTGGGGCGTATATCGGCAAGAGGCCCTTAGCTGGTGGTTTGACAGCGATGGCGACCGCCACGAAAGAGGGATCTACCATGCCAGCCTGCGTTTTTATGAAGATGGAACCGTCATTGGGATCCGTTCCTCGGCCTTTCCCAAACGGGAAATGCCGGATTCCTTTACCCTAAAGGGGACATTCACCGTTCAAAAGAATCGCTTGGCCCTTTCGCTGGAGAAGGTGCGGGAGGTGGATGATACGATTTTTACCTATATCTCCCCCGAAGAGCAGCGGGAGATGAAGTATTATGGCGAGATCGCCGATGACAACAGTCTGATCAAGGCCGGCTTATACCAGGGGCGGATCTCCGGGCATACCCTGTTGATAGGCGTTCACCCCTTCACCTTGGCGAAACTGGCCAAACTCATCTAACGCTCAAAAAATAAAGTCCGCTTTTGGCTTGATCCCTTGCCCACGTACGGCGTCAGAAAAAGCCTCACTTGGCCCGCCAAGCTCGGTTTTGCTTCCTTGTCTGCGCACAAGGTCTCGGCGCAAAATTGGGAAGTTGTTTTTCTCGCGTTACTTAACCGAATGACAATGAATTCTGCTTCGACCCGATCTGCCTCCCGCTGGACTTCGCCTGCTTTTCATCAGTTCTGGCTCAAAATCACTGCCATCGTGGTGGGAGGCTTTGGGCCCGTATTTTTTCTCGGCACCATGGCCGCCACCCTGGAGCCCGCCCGCTGGACGCTGGACCTCCTCAGCTGGCCCCTGGACGGAG
>RFHL01000495.1 GCA_003696875.1 Bacteroidota bacterium
ACTGTATCTGCGTCTTGTCCTGATTGTATTTCTTATTCTTCTGACTTTCTGGCCGATGGGCCGCTATCTGTGGCGGGAGCATCGTTGGCGCTGGATCATCGTACACCACACAGGATCGGATACAGGAGATCTAGCTGCCATCCGTAAGCTGCACAGGCAGAAGGGTTGGAAGGAGGCCGCCTATCATTTCATCATCAACAACGGCAGCCGGGGAACGGTGGCGGGGCAGGTGCAGGTCACGGATCGCTGGAAGAATCGGGGGAATGCAGGCTCTACCCGTCGCAGCTACGTCAATACCTTTGGAATTGCCGTCGTGCTGGTCGGGAACCTGGAGCGACACCCGCCCCCCCTCCAGCAGCGTGAGGCCCTACTCAATCTTCTGACTCGGCTGGCTCGTAAATACGGCATCCCGCCGGAACGGATCCGCGGGCACGGGGAGCTTCAAAATACGAAGTGTCCGGGCAGGTATCTGGATATGCCACGGATCCGAAGGGAGATCCAGCGCAGGCTTGCCAAGAACCCCTAGCCCTTTTCTTGCATCCAGCACGATTGGAAATCCTTGCCTCTGGATCGAGGATCCGAATCCTGGAAGGGTTGAAAGAAGCGAGTGTATGCAAAACCCCTATGTCCAAGCACCAACTCCGCGTGTAAGCCCAAAGCGGAAGGCGGTCCGTTTGCAACCTGCTGTGTCGGGTGTCCGGAAGATCCCGATTGTGCTTCGGATCCTTGTGGTTGCGGCCTACCTGAGCCCGGGCTTTGCGTTTGGTTTCGTGCTGCCCGTGGCGGTCTATTTCCTGTTTGAGCGCCATCCCTTCGTCCGCTTCCACAGCCTGGCCGCCCTTTGGATCCACCTGCTGGGTTGGGGGCTGACGGCGATGCTGCGGCTGCCGTCCTACTTTTTTGTGATCGAACTCAAGCAGGTCTTTTTGACGCCGGAGGAGTTTGCAGGCAGGCTCTTTTCCGAGGAGGCCGTCTTTACGTGGGTTTTGCTGATTTTGTCGAGCGCCTTTTTCCTTGCCTCGCTCGTACTATTGTCGGCCTTGCAAGACAGGTCTTCCCGCTTTCGAAAACGCCCGTCGGCAGGCCCCCTCCTGTTGAGCCGGGGGTGGTATGCGGTCTTTCTCGTGCCGGCCCTTTTCTACATGCAGGGGCTTTGGGGAGGCGTTTCGGACGGCGGCCCCTTTTTCGGGTTAGACCTCGAGGCATTCAGGGATCCGAGCCGCCTCTTCCCCGGCCATCTGGTGCTCCTCTACTCGATGTGCTTTTCGATCTACGCCTGGCGCTCGGAGCGTCCTTTGCTTGCGCCTTTTACCACGATCTATGTCCGCTTGGAACGGAGCCGGCGCCGGCAGGGGCCCGCACGCTACAGGAGCGCCCGTCTGAGGTCGTGGCTCCTTCCGGGGTGGGGGCAGCTCTACGAGGGCCGGCTTCTGACGGGGCTTTCGACCATGTTTGCCTTTCTTTTGGGTCTGCTCTTTTTTTGGACCTCGCTTTGCCTCTGGTATGGCCGGCTTGTTGAAAATATTTCTTATTTGAATGCAAACTCCGGCTGGTACTTTCTCGGGCAGCTCGGCCTTCGCTCGCATGGGCTGAGTGACCGCGCCTTTCAGAGAATCTTTGGAACCCCGTGGGCGATGCTCGTCCTTTTTGCCTATCTGGCAGCCTGCTGGGCCTACGCCTGGTGGGAACTCCGCCACCTCGGCCTTGGCACAAAGCCCGTCTCGAACCCGCAGGCTTGGCCCACGGCAGTTCCATCAAGAAATTTTTATAAACATTCTACCGAGATGGGTGCGCGGCGCACCACCCCTGCATCGGGCCGTCTTTTATCCCTGGCAAGCCTAGGGCTTTTGCTCCACCTCGTTCCCGTTGGAATTGCGCTTCTGATCCCCGTCACGGTCAATCC
>RFHL01000496.1 GCA_003696875.1 Bacteroidota bacterium
AACAGGCCATCGATCAGCAAGGGATCCGATAGCCGCACTTCGCGATAATACCCCAGGAGGACGCGCTGTGCTCCCAGGTAAAAATGGTGCAAAAGACCGCCGGTACGCCCGTAGAAATCGGTGAAATAAAAGAGTGTCTGGTCATTGACAAAGTAGGCAGCGGCACCGGTGGCGGGCTCGTAGAAGTAGCTTCGGTTGTAGGCATCGACCTGTATCTCCCAGGTCACGGTGCGGGCAGGTCTGCCTTCCTGCTCTACCAGCCAGGTGAGGGTCTTGCCCGGGATTAGCGCAAAAGCCTTACTTAGCAAGGGCGTCTTGGTTACATTGCTGACGGTTTCTCCTTCCTTGGGGATGTCATAGGTATGGAAGGTTACGCCACCCTCTGGTTGCCGCACCAGATAGTAGGCCAGCGGATAGCGGAGGGTACGCGCCCCGATATGGGGCGTGGCCTGCAACTGAAAGTGCAGGTGCGGTTCGGGCGAGCGGCCCGAACTGCCGCAGGTACCGATAATCTGTCCCTTGCGCACATAGTCCCCCACCTTGACCCGCAAGCTGCCTTTCCTGAGGTGAGAGAGCTGGCTAAAAAACTGCTCCCCATGCTTGATCACCAGGCTGTTACCCCAGTTTTGATCCAGGTTCACGCCGCCGATCTCATTGTCGGGGATCTGGTCCTGCAGGGCTACCACATAGCCCTCGGCGGGGGCACAGACCGGGAGGTTGAAACAATAGTACTGGCTGTTCTCTACGCCGGGGTCACGATAGGTCTGTCCTTCGCCATCACGTACGTCAAAGTCCCAGGCCTCCTTCCACTCTTCGCGGTGGGTGATGGGGCCATCATGGCCCTGGGAGATGTACCATTCGCCTAGAAAGGGCAGCCCTACCTGAAACCAGGTGGTTCCCTCGAAGCGCTCCCGATGGGTGTAGAACTTGTAGTGATTCCGCTCGGGCGAAAACTGCTGCACCTGGACCAGATGCAGGCCCCGGGCCTTCAGGCGCAGCCCCAGCGCCGCCAGCAAGAGCAGCACCATCAGGTTGAAGGGAAGAGAGTAAAGGGGCAGGTCAATCGATTCAAACACCTGTCCCAAGGCGCTGATCAGCAGCGCGATGATGGGCACCACCACCACCACCAGCAGAAAGGAGCTGCGCGATGGTACCAGAAAAAATCCCCCCAGGGCGATGGCAGTCAGGATGAAGTTGAAACCAATGTAGGAGTAGACCAGTTGGGACATATCGCCCTCCAGCAGACGGTAAAAGGCAAAGCCGGTAAAAAAGCCTATCAACGAGAGCAGAAAGCTCATACGCGAGTGGTACAGCAGCCCCAGCGCGATGAGCAAACCCGCCAGCAGGTTGTACTGAAACATGATCGCTCCCAGCGAGCGCAGATAGAGCACCAGCAGGTCCGGCAAGGGAAAACTGGCCTGTAGCTGCTCGCCCAGCAGGGCGAGCGGTCCCCCGGCCTCGCTCAGGTCGGCAATACTGAAAAGGCCCCGGTACTTGGGCGCCAAGGCCGCAAAATTGCCCGCGGCCAACAGCACCAGCCAAGTGCCCGCCAGGAAAGGCAGGCTCAGAAAGGGCAGGTACGACCGGCTCAGCCGGTTCATTAGCCAAACCGTGAGCAGAAAGGTGAGCAAGGTCGCCAGCAGGTGGAGGACCAAAAAGGAAAGGGACCATTCGAAGTATATCCCCAGTACCATCCCCACCATGAGCGGGTTGTAGCTGTACGAACCGTCCTGGATGAGGCGGACATCAAAGCCCAGTCCCGCCGCAATCAGCTGCGTAACCACCACGGCCGCCAGGCCGCTGAGGCCTACATACAGATCTACAAAGGTGGCGAGGAGCAGCACCCCAGCCAGCCACAGATCTTTCGAAAAAAAGATCTGGGCATAGCTGTTGAGCAGGCCCTGTCCGTAGACGGTGGCAAAAGCTTGGATCCTGGGCTTTATGGCGGGCATCAGAGACCGATTTCGTTCAGATAATCCGGGGTTACTTCGCCCCGCTCCAGCGTTTCGAGGCTCTCGACCTGCTTGATGAGGTGCGGGGTCCCCTTGTGGTCAATCATGACCACAGCGGGGCGCAGGGTGATGAATTGCATGGACTGGGTGATGTTGTACGCCCCTACGTAGTGGACCACCACCTGATCGCCGGCATGCAGCGGCGGCAGCGTCACGTGCTCACGCACCACGTCGATGTTCATACAAAGCGGGCCATAAAGGACGCTGTCCTCGGCATAGGAACTGCTGTCCTGGGCGGGCGAGATCTTGTGATCGTACCAGAAGGAGGTAAAGAGGATATTGACCCCGAAGTCCATGATGGTCGCCTTGCGGCCATCGGAGAGGCGCTTGTTGGAGATCACGGTCCCGAGCAGGAAGCCCGCATCGTCAATCAGGGCCCGGCCGGTCTCCAGGTAGAGCCAGGGCAGCTCGTCCTGATTGAAGCCGGCGCTGAGCAGGGCCGAGGCAATGGCCTCGGCATAGTCGTCCATGCTCGGCACAGCATCGGCTCCCTTGAGGTAGGAGCCTTTGAGGGTATTGTGCGAGGCAAAGCCACCCCCCATGTCGATATAGGTGACCACCTTGCCGTAGCGGTTGCGCAGGCCCAGGGCGAGGTCGGCCATCTTGGTGGCCGCGATGTGATAGGCGCTGGCCGACATCATGTAGGTCCCGATATGGGTGTGGAGCCCGATGAGCTCCAGCTTGCCCATGGTCATGATCTTGTTGAGCGCGTCCCAAGCCTGCCCGTTTTCATAGTTGAAGCCAAAGCGGTCCCACATGGGGTACACGCCGGTATCCATATTGATCCGGATGGCCACCCGGGGTTTGTGATCCACCTCATCAGCGATGGCGTGCAGCCGGTACAGCTCGTCTAGGTGATCGATGTGGATGGGCGAATCATGTTGGATCGCCAGCCGTAGGTCTTCATCGGTCTTATCGGGCCCGTTGAAAAGGATCTTGGGGCCGGGCACGCCATTTTTAAGGGCCTTTTCGTACTCAAAGCGGGAGACCACCTCGGCCCAGGAACCGGCCTGGTGGAAGGCCCGGCAGACGGCGTTGAGGTAGTTGGTCTTGTAGGACCAGGCAAACTGGACCTTGGGGTAGCGGGTCTTGAAGGCCCGGTTGGCGGCCTCCAGGTTTTGGCGGATCTTTCGCTCCGAGAGGACAAAGACCGGCGAGCCATAGCGCTCGATGAGTTGCTTTACCGGTACCCCGTCGATGTCCGTCACCGGGCGGTTGCCATATTGAGCGCCGACTTTGCTGGTGATGCCGGTTTGCACGCGCTGAATCACCGGCCGTTCATATGCTTTCTTTTGCATGAGTGGGGAAATAAGAAGGATCAGAGGGATAGAAAACAGACCGGGCTACAGCTCGCCCGTGGTGGATATTTGCTCAAACTCGCTGATATTCACGATCATGTCTTCGGAATAGCGA
This sequence comes from Bacteroidota bacterium, assembly GCA_003696875.1. Taxonomy (GTDB): domain Bacteria; phylum Bacteroidota; class Bacteroidia; order J057; family J057; genus RFHL01. The sequence continues at coordinate 3,426 of RFHL01000496.1, forward strand.
ATGAAGAGCTTGCCGACTTCGTAGGAATCAAAGGGTTGGACTTCTTTGCCCATGGCAAGGTTTACCAGAGACTCAATCTGATTTTGTCCCGCCCCGACCGTGAGATAGCACCAGGCGGGGAAACGCGGGTTGATCTCCAGGAGGTAATAGGCATCCTCCGTGGTCTTCATGAACTCTAGCTCCAGGGGCCCCCTCCAATGGGTGGCCCCGATCACCCGTTGGGTGATCTCCAGCAGGTTTTCGTCATCAAGGGTGATACCGGCCCAGGCCTTGCCTTTATCGGTGATGTAAAGCTTGCGCATAGGCACGGCGCCAAGGGTGGTCCCCTTGCCATCGCCGATGGCGCAGACATTGACCTCCGTGCCGTGCACAAACGCCTGGATCAGGATCGGCAGGCCCCACTTGGCGCTGATCTTGTGAAAATGCTGCTGCGCCTGCTGCAGGTTGTAGGCGATGCCCGTATCGTAGTATTTGCCTTTTACCACCACCGGAAACTCAAAGGAGCCAATCACTCTGGCAATGTCGGCCGGACTGAAAACCATCTCGGCCCGCGGGACGAGGATGCCGTGCTCTTTGCCGTACTTGTACAAATTGATCTTGTGTCGTGCCTCGAACTGGTCGACCGTCGGCAGCACCATCCTGATGCCCTTCTGGGCCAGAACGCCTTCCAGCTTAATGAAGTTGAACAGCTCGGCGTCGAAGTTGGGGTAGAGGAAATCCAGTTGCTCCTGCCGATGGATGTACTCCAGGCGGTTGAGCAGCACCTCCTGTCCCTCCGAGGGGTAGGGCACCTGATAGGTCTTGTCGACCAGGTCGTGCATATAGATACCCGGTTCCAGATTTTCATACGACAGCCCGATGATCCGTACATCAAAGCTCTCGGCGTCGCGCAGGCCCCGGATGACCGCCATGCCCGGACCCGGGCTGTCAATGGCGTTCAAACCGGTAACGGCAATGGTATAGCGGGGCTTACTCATGATCTTCGACCAGTTTATAGGTGCGCAGCATCACCTGGAAGTCATAAAAGTCCTTCTCGAAGCTGTCACCGTCGACCCGGTAATGCTCCAGCATGTGTGCCTTGATCTCTTCGGAGCTCTGCCCCGCCTTCATCAGGTTGAGGATCTCCAACCCGATGGGATTCACGGAGTAGGAATCCCCCGTCGAGGGGTGAAAGATGAAGCCCGACTCGCTGAGGGCAATGTTTTTCTTGATGCGCATAGCCATTGTATTTGGGGTACACTTCAAAGGTAGCGCCCCCCTTCCCCCCATCCGTTACACGATTCCGGGTATGATGTGTAACAATCCGGGACGAGGGCCAAAAACCTACGGCGGGTTTGGGGTTTTGGGGAGAAGAAAGGGCATACGATCCATTGATCTTTCTCAATCAGACCTCGGAAAACGGATATACCTTCCCCGGCCGAGCCGGAAATTCCGGCCGAACCTCTACCAGAGATAGAGAGACGTGCTATTGGGGAGGGAAAAAGCGTTTCAGAAAATCGTCTGTCGTCGCCCGCCACAGGCCCCAGGTATGGCCCTCGGGATATACCGCCCAGTACACCGGCCGGCCGGTGGCCTCCAGCGCCTGTACCACCTGCCGGTTGTAGGGGCCTACGCTTTCGTAGCTGCCCCAGATCGCGGCATAATCGACCGGCGCGTCGCGCCGGTCCCGCACATACTGCACGGTATGCATCCCATTGGGCCAGTAGGCTCCCGAGTGGCTGCCACAATGCCCAAACACCTCCGGGTAGCCGTAGGCGATCAGCACCGAGATGAGCCCGCCAAAGGAAGCTCCGATCGTCGCCCGCTGCGCGGGCTCGGGACGGGTCCGGTAGCGGTCATCCACCC
>RFHL01000497.1 GCA_003696875.1 Bacteroidota bacterium
AAACACCCGCTTGCCCTGGTGGTCGATCCACTCCTGCCGGTGGCTTTTCTCCTTTTCCCCCTCAAAAATGACGAGATAGCCCTCCTCCACGCCCTGGGCGTCGAGATAACCCGCAAGCTGGTCCAGGCCCTTCTGGTGGTAGGCCGGGCCATACCACCGCTTGAGCTCGATGATGTACTTGTGCTGGAGGTAGGTTACGACCACGTCCAGGCGCTTCTCTTCGGAAGTCTCCACCTCCTTGAAGTCGTGGCCCTTGCCGTTGAGAATGGGCTTGAAGAAGGCCAGGAAGACCAAGCGCTACTGGCGCTCTAAGAACTGCGGGTCCTGGCCGCTGTACTGTTCACGGAGGAACTGCTGGAAACGCAGCAGGGCCTTTTCCAGGTCGAGGGAGCCGTCGGACTTTTCGTAGGTGTAGCTGGCGTGGGTGGGCTTGCTGGCGAGCTGTTCCCGCAGGGTCCTGACGGTCATGTAGTTGTACAGGATCTGCTCATAAACCCGGTTGTGGACCTTGACCGTGCCGTTTTGCTTGAAGACCCCATACAAGCGCCCCAGGCTGATGATGGAATCATGCGGGTCAAACGGCATCTGGAGGCCATTGATGATGATCTCATAGGTCAAGTCATAAAGCGGAGGATTATTCTCCAGGTTCTTGATCAGGCTGTCGAAGAGGGTGTTGTTCTCGCGCAGCAGCAACTACACTGCCTCCTCCAGGTCGTCAGGGGTCCAGACCCGGTCGGTTTTCTGGGGGTGAATGTCTTCGGCGATGGTTTTGCAGAGCTTGGTGACCAGAAAGGGGTAGCCGACGGTGTAGTAGTGCAATTTGTCCGCAAACCACTCGACGTCGATGGTCACGCCCTCGGCTGCGCTGTACTCGACCAACATAGGCGCGATCTCATGCGGGCGGAAGCTCATCTCAATCTTGAAGTCAGCGGCGATGTTCCAGGGGCTGTTGTACTGAATCTGGTCGCCGACGCGAATCTTGAGCTTGAGGCTCTTGATGTCGTGGACGCCGGCGAGAACGACGCTGTGGAAGGTCCTATCTGCCTCCTCCAACTGTAATAGGTACTTGCTTCGTAGCATACCCAAGAAGTCCAGAAATACGCCGTGGTTGCTGCTTTTGTCCACCTCGTCAATGAGGAGCACAAACCTGCCAGGAACGCGGGCCACAAGTTCGCTGATCAGAGAAGAGAGTTGCCGCAGGCTGTTCACCGGATGGGGATAATTGGCCAGCCAGGCATCGGGGTCAGGTAGCGCCATTCCTTTTTTGAGTTCACTCAAAAAGGCCTGGACAAATACATCTTCGGTGGCAAAGGCCTCATCACCCCAGCCTTCGAAGCTGGTCCTGATTACCCGGTAGGCTGGATCGGCCAGGAGGTACTTGCTCAAAGCTACCATCGTCGTCGTCTTCCCATACTGCCGCGGGCGGTTGATGGTGAAGTAATCGCCACCCTCGATCATCCTCATCACCCCGGCCAGCTTGGCGCTATTATCCATCATGTAGTGCAGATGGGGCAGGCAGGTGCCGGTGATGTTGAACCTC
>RFHL01000498.1 GCA_003696875.1 Bacteroidota bacterium
AAACACCCGCTTGCCCTGGTGGTCGATCCACTCCTGCCGGTGGCTTTTCTCCTTTTCCCCCTCAAAAATGACGAGATAGCCCTCCTCCACGCCCTGGGCATCAAGGTAGCCCGCCAGCTGGTCCAGGCCCTTTTGATGGTAGGCCGGGCCATACCACCGCTTGAGTTCGATGATGTACTTGTGCTGGAGGTAGGTTACGACCACGTCCAGGCGCTTCTCTCCCGCCGACTGGGCCTCCTTGAAGTCATGGCCCTTGCCGTTGAGGATGGGCTTGAAGAAGGCGAGGAAAATCAAGCGCCACTGGCGCTCCAGGAAGGCCTGGTCCTTGTCACTGTACTGCTCGCGAAGGAATTGCTGGAAGCGCAGCAGGGCTCGTTCCAGGTCGAGGGAGCCGTCGGGCTTTTCGTAGGTGTAGCTGGCGTGCGTGGGCTTGCTGGCGAGCTGTTCCCGCAGGGTCCTGACGGTCATGTAGTTGTACAGGATCTGCTCATAGACCCGGTTGTGTACCTTGACCGTGCCGTTTTGCTTGAAGACCCCATACAAGCGACCCAAGCTGATAATGGAATCATGCGGGTCAAACGGCATCTGGAGGCCATTGATGATGATCTCGTAGGTCAAGTCGTAGAGGGCGGGGTTATTCTCCAGGTTCTTGATGAGGCTGTCGAAGAGGGTGTTATTCTCGCGCAGCAAGAGCTGCACCGCCTCCTCCAGGTCATCGGGGGTCCAGACCCGGTCGGTTTTCTTCGGTACCAGCTTCTCAGCGATGGTTTTGCAGAGCTTGGAGACCAGAAAGGGGTAGCCCGCGGTGTAGTAGTACAATTTGTCCGCAAACCAATCGACGTCGATGGCCACGCCCTCGGCCGCGCTGTACTCCACCAGCATGGGGGCGATCTCATGCGGGCGAAAGCTCATCTCGACCTCGAAGTCGGCGGCGATGTTCCAGGGGCTGTTGTACTGGGCCGTATCGTCGCTGCGGACCTTGAGCTTGAGGCTCTTGATGTCGTGGACGCCGGCGAGGGCCACGCTATGGAAGGTCGGAAAGCGGTGGCGCTCCAGGTACTTAGTGCGCAACATGCCCAGAAAGCTGAGAAAGAGCTGGTTGTTGCTGCTCTTGTCCACCTCGTCAATGAAGAGGACCACCTGGGCCTCGCAGCGCTGAACAAATTGTCCGATCACCAGCGACAGGTTTTTGAATTTGGGCGTGGTAGGGATTTGATCAAGGAGCCACTGGCTCAGGTCGGTGCGCCATAGCTCGGTGTAGCGCGCTAATTGCTCCACAAACATCTCGCAGAAGGCCGTCTCGTCCTGAAAGACCAGATCGCCCACCCCCTCGAAGCTCATGGCAAAGCTGCGGTATTGGCCCGACTGGTTGAGGACCTCGTTGAGGGCTACCATCGTCGTCGTCTTCCCATACTGCCGCGGGCGGTTGATGGTGAAGTACTCGCCACCCTCGATCATCCTCATCACCCCGGCCAGCTTGGCGCTATTATCCATCATGTAGTGCAGATGGGGCAGGCAGGTGCCGGTGATGTTGAACCTC
>RFHL01000499.1 GCA_003696875.1 Bacteroidota bacterium
CATCATGAACCATTCATCACGAAAAAAATTTCTAAAAATTATGCAAAAAGATTGACTTTCTAACCACCGCCTCATACCTTTGAAAAACACAAAATTCAAATCTCTTAAATACCAAATTAATCATACTATGAAATCCTATACGCTTCTTTGCCTTGCTTGCTCCTTCTTCCTCATCGCTGGCCTGGGGATGAATCGTGTCTCTGCTCAGTCCGTCGAAGGGCTGCCCGATTACGCCTGGACCGACTGGGGTGATTACAGCTTGGAAGACGACTCTTGCGTCGACGAGACCAAAACCCTGCCGATCCGACTGCTGGAATCCACCACGCCGAGCATTGTTGCCGCGCCCAACCCTGTAGGCCCTGACGGCTGGATGCGGATCTGGTACAACCAGCTGGTCGGCACCTCCCAACTGATGGTGGTTAATGCCGCCGGACAGCTGATCCACCAGACCATGGTCGGCAGCGAGCGCGACAGCCGGGGCGTCTACAGCCTCCGCAGCAGCAACCTGATGCCGGGCGTCTACTTTATCTTGCTCAAGAGCGGCGCCTACGAGGCCATTGAGAAAGTCATCATCAACTAACGGTCCTTACCAGGCGGTCCGCCGCCCGATACCGATACCTCTCCGCACCCGCCCCTTCGGCGGGTGCGTTTTTTTATCTCCCCAGGCCCCAAGCCGGGGCGGCTGATACTTCCGGAGTTGCGCTTTTTCTCCTACCTTTGCCCCTTCAGAAAAGCCTGCGGCCGGTCCTCACCAAGCCCGGCTCCGTAACCGACCCCTTCCCATGTCCATCGCCAAAAAATACCAGCCCGGAGAGATCGAAGAAAAGTGGTACGACCGCTGGATCCAGGCCGGTGCCTTCCGCTCCACCCCCGACGAGCGTACGCCCTACACCATCGCCATCCCACCGCCCAATGTGACGGGCATCCTCCACATGGGCCACGTCCTGAACAATACCCTCCAGGATGTCCTCATCCGCCGCAAGCGGATGCAGGGCTTCAACGCCTGTTGGGTGCCCGGCACCGACCACGCCTCCATCGCGACTGAGGCCAAGGTCGTGCGCATGCTGCGCGAACAGGGCATCAAAAAGTCGGACCTCAGCCGGGAGGCTTTTCTGGAGCATGCCTTTGCCTGGAAAGACAAGTACGGCGGCATCATCCTGCAGCAGCTGCGCAAGCTCGGCGCGAGCTGCGACTGGGATCGGACCACCTTCACCATGGATGAAGGCTACTCAGAAGCGGTGATTCAGGTCTTTTGCGACCTCTACGACAAGGGCCACATCTACCGCGACCTGCGCATGGTCAACTGGGACCCCGCCGCCCAGACCACCGTCTCGGATGAGGAGGTCATCTACCAGGACACCCAGGGTGCCCTCTATCACGTGCGCTACCCCATTGAGGGCAGCGAGGGCGAATTCGTCACCATCGCCACCACCCGGCCCGAGACCATTCTCGCCGATACGGCCATCGCCATCAACCCCGACGATCCGCGCTACACCCACCTGCACGGCAAGCGGGCTATTGTGCCGCTTACCGACCGCGCCATCCCCATCATCACCGATGGTTATGTCGACCTGGAGTTCGGGACCGGCTGCCTCAAGGTAACCCCCGCCCACGACCCCAACGACTACGAGATCGGCCAGCGCCACGGCCTGGAGGTCATCGACATGTTTGAGGCCGACGGCACCATCGCCCCCACCGTGGGGCGCTATACCGGCATGGACCGCTTCGACGTGCGCAAGCAAATCACCCGCGACCTCGATGAGGCCGGTTTCCTGGTCAAGAAGGAGCCCTACACCCATGCGGTGGGCCACTCCGAGCGGACCCACGCCGTCATCGAGCCGCGGCTCTCCCTGCAGTGGTTCCTCAACATGAAGGAACTCGCCCAGCCGGCCTTGCAGGCCGTGCTCGACGGCGAGGTATCCCTTATCCCCGGCAAATTTATCAATACCTACAAGCACTGGATGGAAAACGTCCGGGACTGGTGTCTCTCCCGCCAGCTGTGGTGGGGCCACCGCATCCCGGCCTACTACATCCAGGGTAGCGACGACTATGTCGTCGCCCCCACCCCCGAGGCCGCCCTGGCCAAGGCCCGCGCCCTCACCGGCAACCCCGACCTGAGTATGGATTCCCTGCATCAGGACGAGGATGTCCTCGACACCTGGGCTTCCTCCTGGCTCTGGCCCATCCAGATCTTCAACGGCATCAACGAGCCCGACAACCCGGACATCCAGTACTACTACCCCACCCAGGACCTCGTCACCGCGCCCGAGATCCTCTTCTTCTGGGTCGCCCGCATGATCATGGCCGGTTACGAGTACCGGGACCAGAAGCCCTTTGCCAATGTCTACCTGACCGGCATCGTGCGCGACGACCAGCGGCGCAAGATGTCCAAGTCTCTCGGCAACTCGCCCGACCCCCTGGACCTGATCGCCCAGTACGGGGCCGACGGCGTACGGGTGGGCATGCTCCTGGCTTCTCCTGCCGGCAATGACCTGCTCTACAAGGAGTCCCTCGTCGAGCAGGGCCGCAACTTCGCCAACAAAATCTGGAACGCCTTCCGCCTCATCAAGAGCTGGGAGGTCACTGACGCCCCCGCCGGCCCGCGCGAGCGCCTCGCGCTCGACTGGATGCAGGCTCGCCTGGAACAGGCGGCCGCCGAGATCGAAGACCACTTCTCCAAGTTTCGCATCTCCGATGCCCTCATGAGCGGCTACAAGCTCACCTGGGACGACTTCTGTTCCTGGTTCCTGGAGATGATCAAGCCCGCCTACGGCCAGCCCATCGCCCGCGAAACCCTCGAAGGCGCCATCGACCAGTTCGAAGCCACCCTCAAGCTGCTGCACCCCTTCATGCCCTTCATCACCGAAGAGATCTGGCACGGGCTGCGCGACCGCGCCGAGGGCGACTTCATCTGCCTGGCCAGCATGCCCACCGGCAGTGACGCCCCCCCCGACCTCCTGGCCGACATCGAGCTGGTCAAGGAGACCGTCACCGCCGTGCGGGCCTTCCGCACCCAGAAGGGCCTTTCTCCCAAGGATCCCATCGACCTCTTTATCCTCACCGACCAGCCCGACCACCTCACCCCCTACTTCCCCCTGCTGGAGAAGTTTCTCAACACCGGTGAGCTGGCCATCGTGAGCGAAAAAGTCGAGCAGGCCGCCAGCCTGCGGGTCGGCACCTATGAGCTCTACATCCCCCTCGATGGCACCATCGACCTCGACGCCGAGCGCGCCAAGATCCAGGAAGAAATCGCCTACATGGAAGGCTTCCTGAAACAAGTCCTCAAAAAGCTCGGCAACGAACGCTTCGTTCAAAACGCCCCCGAGCAGGTCGTCGCCCTGGAGCGCAAAAAGCAAGCCGATGCCGAAGCCAAGCTGGACGTCCTGCGCAAGAGCCTCAGCGAACTCGGGTAAGCCTTTGCGAATAAGAGGGGGTGTCCCCCGTCGGCGGTCTAGCCGCCGACGGGGGCCGGGCTCCTCCGGGCTCCGCTTCGCTGCGGCCCCTCGCTGCGCTCGCGGCTTCCCCTCCGGATCCCTCACCCCGCCGC
>RFHL01000500.1 GCA_003696875.1 Bacteroidota bacterium
ACGGCCTGATCCGACAGATCCGGTTTTTGACGGACATGGAGATCACCCTGCTGACCCAGCACCGTACCGCTGGACCCTATGGGCTGAAAGGCGGTGCCCCCGGCCTGCCGGGGCGGCAGGTGCTCATTCCACGAGAAGGGGGAGGGGAAACCTCCCTGCCGGGCTGTGTCAGCCGGCGGGTCCGCGCCGGAGATGCCATTCGGATAGAAACACCCGGTGGCGGAGGGTATGGAGCCGTTTCCTAAGAAAGAATTTTCCCAAAAGCTACCTGATAGCGGGAGGAAAGGGGCCTATTTCGCCTAAAGCGCACCTTCTGGAGGGCTAGACCGCACGTTATGAATTGAACGTTTTGGGTTTTGTAGCCCTGCCCGATCCCTGTACCTTGTAAGTGTTCAAAAGGCAATACGCCAGATACAGAAGCTAGGGGTTAGGGTTGACTCTCCCGAATAGGGATTGAGTCCCCTAATTTTTTTAGGGGTATGGGAACAATGCCCATACGGATAAGCAGACCCTTTCCATTGTGAAAGGGCCTGCTTTTTCGTTTAGGCCTGATTTACTGAGGGGCATTCAACCGGAAAACCAGCGCGGTGGCGATTCCCGTCGTGTAGAGCTTTTTCTGGAAGCCCAGAGAGGCCGAGCCTTTGGTTCGCTGCAGGCTTTGCTGGAAGTAGGGTTCCACCTGCAGGGCCAGCTTGTCACTGAAGGCATACTCCAGCCCCGTTGCAATCTGCAGATTGCCGGGGTAGGTATTCAGGCTCCACGAAAGCTCGTTGGGGTTCAGATCTTCCGGGTCGGCCCGGCGGCTGGCCAGGGCATTGACCGGGTCATTGGGATTGAAGTCGGTATAATTCTCCGCCAGGCTGACAGCGGTGACAAGGCCAAACTGAGCATATACCCGCAGTTTGTGCGAGAGGGGATAGTTGTAGCGCAGCAGCAGCGGCACTTCAATCATGGAGAGGTCCCCTTCGAGTTTGCCCCACTCGGGCAAGTTGTTGCGCACCACCGGGTAGCGGTGGGCGAAGCGCTTGCGCGAGTAGAGGAGACCGGAAACGACGCTCCAACCTTCGTTGATTTTCATTTCCAGTCGGAGGCCACTGGTGTAGCCTCCCTGGCGTTCGGGGGCATTTAGCTCGGCTTGGGTGCCCGCGGTACCGCCATATAGCGAGAGGCGCAATTCCGGAGCTGGCCGGCTAGCCATGGGATCGAGGAGGTCCAGGCCGTGGGCCGGGGCTTGCGGAAAGGCCAGGGCATTGGAGGCAAAGCGGTTTTTGAGGGGGCGAAGGAGGTGATTCCTCCTTCG
>RFHL01000501.1 GCA_003696875.1 Bacteroidota bacterium
ACCGCGGGGCGGTGGTGGAGCAGATCATCGATGAGCTCAAAAACGACCTCTGCGCCACCGGCATCCGCACCGGCAGCTTCTGGGCCAATGACGCGCTGTTTATCACCGGGCTGATCGCCCACAACCTGCTCAACTGCATCCGCAGGCTGGGACTGCCGGCGGCCCTTCGCACGGCACGCATTAAGCGGCTGAGGTTTTTGTTCTTCCATCTGGGGGCCAATGTGGTCCGGCATGCCAGAGGGTTGTGGATCAAAGCCAACCGGGAGCATCCCCTCAGGCTGATCTTTTACCGGGCATTTGTGGCCCTCGGCGCCGCATGAGCAACAGAATACCGCCTCTCTTCGATAACCACACCAGAGGTGTGCCCGATTTCTACGAAATGCCTGCCAACACCCATCTGCCAAGTCGGTAGAAGCAAGAAATCCTGGCAGAATACTCTGCCTCGCCTGCGATAAGAGAGTTTGGACCTGAGTAAACACCGCAAACTGCGTCCATTCTACTAATCTGAGATGGCTATGCAAAATCCGGGTTCAACACCGTGCGGCCGCCGTGGCGCACAATTTTAGCCGCAATGTCAATGATCCTTCTGCGCAGCGTGCTCGCATAGCAAACAGGGCTCAGAGCCGGTGCGCACACATCCCGCTTGAAGGCCTCGTAGAGGAAGAAGGATACCAGCATCGTGTAGTAGAGGGCCGCATTGGGGGCAAAGCGCTTGAAGGGCAGCTGCTCGAAGCCGAAGTCCTTCAGCGCCCGGTGCACCAGCTCGTCGTTGCCCCGGCCGTGGTAGGCCGCGATGATCGTGTTAGCCTCAAGCCAGTGGCCGTATCCTGCCGCCAGCAGCGCATCATCGATGCCCTGGCCCATGCCCAGGTTGGTGATCAGCACCGTCTCCGGCCGTGCAAAGCTGAGCAGCATCTGGCGGTCTTCGTAAAGCGGCCGGCAGAACAGCGCGCGGCGGAAGCGCTTCCAGCTCCGGCAGCGGCTGCCAAACTCCAGATACTCCCAGCTCTGCCTTCCCTGCTCGTAGCGGCCCCATTGGGCCTCCGAGGCGATGGACTGGCCCACGTATTCCTTGATGGGCGCCAGCAGTTTGCCCCCGCAGATGTAGCCGATGCCCAGTTGCTCGAAGGCGGCAAACAGCTTTTGATCGAAAAAGCCGCTGTCCAAGCGGACGATGATGGGCACACCGGCCCGGTAG
>RFHL01000502.1 GCA_003696875.1 Bacteroidota bacterium
GTCGCGCATGAAGTCGTAGACAAAGAGCTTATCGTCGAAGTACTTGGGAAACTGGCTGGGCGTCCCTTCGAACTGTTCGTAGTGGTACACCGGGCCGGCCATGGCGTTGCGGCCACCTTTGCCCAGAATCGGGAACTCGGGCGAGGCCGCGTAGGGATAGAAGATAAAGGCCGGCTGGGCCGGGGGTAGGTTCTTGATGCCGGTATTGTTGGGCGAATAGTTGACCGGGTGGATGGGGTCAAACCAGTCGCCGAGGGTCTGGTTCTGGAAGTCGTGGTCCCGGTAGGGGCGGTTGTTGGCGATGAAGTAGGGCCAGCCAAAGAAGCCCGGCTGCCGGGCCTGGTTGATCTCGTCATAGCCGCGGGGGCCCAGGGTGCTGTCCACCTGTCCGTCGGGGCCTACGTCGCCCCAGTATACGTAACCGGTCTCGCTGTCGACTGAGATGCGGTAGGGGTTGCGGCAGCCCATCACGTAGACTTCGGGCCGGCCCTGCGAGCCGTCCTTGGGAAAGAGGTTGCCATCGGGGATCTCATAGGTGCCGTATTCCGTGGGCTTGATCCGCAGGATCTTGCCGCGCAGATCGTTGGGATTGGCCGAGGATTTCTGGGCATCCCAGTGGCTGCGGCCTTCGCCTTCGTTGATGGGGGCATAGCGGGTCTCGAAGGGGTTGGTGTCGTCGCCGGTCGAGAGGTAGAGCAGGCCCTGGTCGTCAAACTCAATGGAGCCGCCGGTGTGGCAGCATTGCTCGCGCTGCGTGCCCACCTCCAGCAGGATGCGCTCGGAGGGCATGTGCAGGGTGTCATCCCGCATGGTAAAGCGGGAGAGGTTAAACTTGGGCACATCGCCCGTCGGGGCGTAGTAGAGGTATAGCCATTGGTTTTCTTCGAATTTCGGGTCGAGCGCGAGGCCGACCAGGCCGTCTTCCTGCCCATTGTACACATCCAGCTGGCCTACCAGCTGGATGTTGCCGGTATTGGGGTCGTACATGCGCAGCTTGCCACCTCGCTCGGTGAAGAGGACCCGTCCGTCGCGCATCACTTCGAGCTCCATGGGCTCGACGAGGTTTTCGGCCAGGGTGGTGACCAGAAAGCGGTCCGGGTCGGGTGGCATCAGGGAGTAGGCTTTGCTGAAGTCCGGCTTCAGGTTGGGACCCACCGCATACTGGATGCCGCCCCAGAGGTGCTGCCGGAACTTGGGCTCGCTGTAGGTCTCGTCCGTATGGCCAAAGTTGGTGTACCAGGCGCGGCCGCCGTCAAACTCGTGGTACCAGGACATGGGGTGAAAATCGCCATTGGTGCCGCCCTCGTAAGAGGTTTCGTCAATCATCACCAGCGGCTTGATGCCGTCCTTTTCGTCCGTGTACAGCTCCCGGAAGTTGTAGAACTCATCGGTGCGGTGCCACACTTTCTCTTCCCCAAAGAAGGCCGTGCTGGCATGCTGATGGTCTACGATTTCCATCCGGCCATCCCGTACGTTGGGGTTGTTGGGGTGGCTGGCAAAATAGGCCCCGGCCAGGCGGCCGTACCAGCGCCAGTCGTACTCGGTGTCGGTGGCGGCGTGGATGCCCACGTAGCCCCCGCCGGCCTGGATATAGCGCTCAAAGGCGACCTGCTGCTGCGGGTCCAGTACATCGCCGGTGGTGTTCAGAAAGACGATGGCCGAGTAGCGGGCCAGGTTTTCTTCGGTAAACAGGCTGGCGTCCTCGGTGGTGTCGACCTGGAAGCCATGTTCCTGGGCCATTTCAAAGAGCGCTTGCTGGCCCGCCGCGATGCTTTGGTGGCGGTAGCCCATCGTTTTGGAAAAAACCAGCAGGCGGATTTCTCCCCGGGGAGATGGCCCGCCACAGCCCAGGAACAGAAAGAGCACGAGCCCCAGCAGGGCCAGCATTCGGGTGAGCGTAGTAGACATGCTAAGAGCAGGAATTGATTAAGACGAAAAGTGAAGCGCATACATGCGGGGAAGGCCGGGGCGCAGGAGACTGCTGCCCAAGCCTCGTGTGTACATGAAAAGAAGAACCCGCAAGGAAGGGTCTGGTTTTAGAATCGGCCTTGAAATTACGAAATGCCGGGGAATTCCCCGTACTTTAGGGCGCTTTGCCGATCAAAGCGGGAAAATCATCGCTGCCTTTCCCCTTTTTGTCTATCACGTATGGAATCCCTTTGCTTTCCCCTCGATCAGAACTGGACCTTTCAGCAAGCCGGTCACGCCCGCTCTTTCCCGGCTACGGTGCCGGGCACCGTACAGGGCGATCTCATCGCCCAGGGCGAGCTGCCTGACCCTTTCTTTCGCCAGCAGGAAGAGGAGGTCCAATGGGTGGAAACAGCCGACTGGGTCTACACCTGCCGCTTTGCCGTTCCTTCTGCGCTCATGGCACACGGGCAGATCGATCTGGTTTGCGATGGCCTCGACACCTATGCCGACGTCTACCTCAATGACGAGTGCGTGATCCAGGCCGACAACATGTATTGCCAGTGGGAAACCGCTGTGAAAGACCGGCTGCAAGCCGGTGAAAACGAATTGCGGATTCATTTTCACTCCCCCGTGCGACGGGGACTGGAGAAGCTGCGGGCGCTTCCCTATGCCGTCCCTGCCACCAACGAGCCCCAGCCCATGGACCTGCGGACTAGCGTATTCACCCGCAAGGCGCCTTTTCACTACGGCTGGGACTGGGGTCCCCGGATCGTAACCATCGGTCCCTGGCGACCGATCTATCTGCGGGCATGGTCGGCCCAGCGCCTGATCGACTGCTACCTGCAGCCCCTCTCCGTGACCGAACAGGCGGCTACGTATGAAGCCACGGTGGAAATCGTCGAGTCTCCGGCCTTCATCGGGCAGCTGCGCCTGCGGGTGGGGGAGGAGGTGGAGCAGGTCCGCCTCCTGACCGGCAGCGAGACCCAGCAGTTGCGCTTCACCCTGTCCCACCCGCGCTTGTGGTGGCCGCATGGCCTGGGCGAGCAGCCCCGCTATCCGGTGACGCTTACCCTGGAGGACGCCGATGGTAAGGTCCTCGACCGCTGGACGCACCAGCTGGGGGTGCGCAGCCTGCGCCTGATCCAGCGGCCCGAGGGCCGCGGAGAGACTTTCTACTTCGAGGTCAACGGCCGGCCCGTCTTCATGAAGGGCGCCAACTACATCCCCCCCGACAGCCTCCCTGACCGGGTCGACGAGGCTGCCTACCGCCGCGTGCTGGAAGACGCCCGCGCCGCCAACATGAACATGCTCCGCGTCTGGGGCGGGGCCGTCTACGAAGACGATCGTTTCTACGCCCTCTGCGACGAGATGGGCTTGCTCATCTGGCAGGACTTCATGTTTGCCTGCGCCATGTACCCGCCCACCGAGGACTTTCTGGCCTCGGTGGCCGAGGAGGCGCGGCAAAATGTGCGCCGCCTGCGCAACTATGCCTGCCTCGCCCTCTGGTGTGGCAACAACGAGATGCTCGTCGCCTGGCACCGCTGGGACTGGCAGACCAGCCACCGGCTGGACGCCGAAGCCCAGGCCGCCCTCTGGGGCGGCTACGAGCGTATTTTCTACGACATCCTGCCCCAGGCCGTGGCGACCCACGACCCGGCTCGCAGCTACTGGCCCTCCTCGCCCTCGGGTGGGTACCGGGCCCTGCCCCAGCCTGAGGCCGGGGACGAACATGACTGGCGCATCTGGTTTTCGCAGGCCGATTTTGAAACCTACGGGGTACACACCGCCCGTTTTGTGAGCGAATATGGCCTGCAGGCCTTCCCGGTCTGGGAAACCATCGAGGCCATCACCGAGCCGGCCGACCGGCAGCTCGACAGCCCTGTGATGCGGCATCGGCAGCGGAGCAGCATGCCCTGGCTGGGGCCGGACTTCACCGGAAACGACATGATGCGCTACTACGTGCAGCAGTACTTCCGGGAACCCCGCGACTTCCCGGCCTTGGTCTATGCCTCACAGCAATCCCAGGCCCTGGCTTTGCAGACCGGCATTGAGGCGCACCGGCGGCAAATGCCCCATACCATGGGCTCGCTCTATTGGCAGTTGGACGACTGCTGGCCTACTCAGTCCTGGTCCACGGTCGACTACTATGGGCGCTGGAAGGCCGCCCACTATGCCGTGCGGCGGGCCTTTGCGCCGGTGCTGGTCTCGCCGGTCATTGAGGGCGAGGACTTTGCTGTCCATGTGGTCAGCGATCGGCCGCAGGCCCAGGCGGGCACCTTGCTGATGCGCTTGCTCACCTTTACGGGCGAAGAGCGGCGCCGGGAATCGCTGCCAGTGGAGATCCCCGCTGCGGGCAGCGCCCGCGTTTTTCAGCATGGCGTCAACGGCTTCCTGGCTGGTGCCGATCCGCAGCGCTGCTTGCTGGCCGTGGCCCTCTGGGCCGGCGAAGAACGCCTGGCCACCGCCCAGCTGACCTTTGTGCGCCCCCGGGCGCTGGATCTGCCCGAGGCGCAGCTCGACTGGCGCTTTCGCGAGACCGAGGGCGGTTGGGAGTTGCGCCTGCACAGCGATGCTTATATGCCCGGTCTGTGGCTTCGATTGGAGAATGGGGAGGCCCATTTTTCCGATAACCACCTGCATATGCTGCCAGGCGAAGGGCAAATCATCCAGGTGCGTCCCCGGGAGGCCCTGTCCGGTGCGCCCCGCCTGTCGGTTTACAGCCTGCGGGACAGCTATGTACCCGGCCCGCCACCGCCCCTGCGGCCAGCCGACAAGCCCTGGAGCCGGGCCCTTTAGAGAGGGCCGGGATCGGCTTGTTTTTCGTGAGGGCAGCCTGCACCTTTGCCCGCGGGATCAACCCCTTGCCCCAAACGGGTCCACATGGAGCTATACTTCATCATCGGAATGCTGTTGGGCTTGATGGCCGTGCTGGTCACCAACACCTTCCGGCCGGCCCTGGCCTTCGTGGGGGTGGTGGTCGTCTTTCTGTTTGCGGGCTTGATCAAGGCCGAAGACCTGCTCGCTTGCTACGCCAATGAGACCCTCATCACCCTGATCCTCCTGCTGCAGGTGTCGTCGGTGGTGGAGAAAAGCTATTTCATCCCCCTGCTGTCCCGGCATGTCTTCACCCGAGGCTCCCAGCGGAAGACTCTGCTCAAGCTCTCGGCGGTTTCCCTGCTCCTGTCTTCCCACCTGAACAATACCGCCGTTGTTGCTGCCCTGATGGGCGTTGTGCGCAACAACCGGGCCTTTCCGCCCTCCAAGCTGCTGATACCCCTCTCCTACGCCGCCATTATGGGCGGGGTGATGACCCTTATTGGCACCTCGACCAACCTCATTGTGGACTCTTTTGCCATCAAGGCCGGCCTGCCCGGCCTGGGCTTCTATGATTTTGCCTATGTGGGCCTCCCGCTGGCCTTCGTGGGAATCATTTACCTGGTGGTGGTGGTGCCGCGCCTGCTGCCCGATCACGGCATCAACCAGCCGGCGCAGCAGAGCCGCTATTTTTTGGAGGCCCGGGTACGGCCGGGCGCCGCGCTGGCCGGGCGCAGCGTGGAGGCCGCTGGTCTGCGGCACATGGAGCACCTCTTCCTCGCCGAAATCGTGCGCGGCGACAAGCTCATTTCGCCTGTAACCCCCGAGGAAATCATCGAGGCCGGGGATGCCCTCGTCTTTACCGGTGCCATCCAGCAGATCCAGGAGCTGCGCAAGTTTCCCGGCTTGGTGATCCAGCACCACACCGACGACCTCTTGCAGACCAACCTCGAAGAGGTGGTGGTCAAGCACAATGCGCCCATCATTGGGCGCCGGGTCAAGGATGCGCAGTTCCGGACCAAGTTTGATGCCGTGGTGGTGGCGGTGCGGCGGGGGGAGGAAAAGCTCTCGGGCAAAATCGGCCAAATCGAGCTGCAACCCGGCGACAACCTCGTCCTGGCTACCGGCAAGGAGTTTCGCAAGCACGAAAACCTGCTGCGTAACTTCATCTTCATCAATCCGGTCTCGCCCATGGCTTCCTTTAACCGGCGGGAAAGCAGCTGGATTGTGGGCCTTTTCCTGGCGGGCATCGCCGTGGCCGCCCTCGGCTGGCTGTCCCTCTTCAAGGTGATGGTCCTGCTGCTTGTTGCCTTTTTGCTGCTGCGCTTTTTGGCTCTCAAGGATCTGAAAAACACCTTTGACATCAATCTGCTGCTCATGATCGGGAGCGCCCTGGGTATGTCCCAGGTCATCTCCGAGTACGGCCTCGCCGACCTGATTGCTCAAGGTATCAACGGCCTCTTTGGGGGAGGCGGAGCCTGGGCGGCCCTCGCCGGGGTGTACCTGACCACGGTCATCATCACCGAGCTTGTCACGAATAATGCCGCCGCGGCGCTGGTCTTTCCCATTGCCCTCGCCACCGCCGAGCAACTCGGCGTGAGCCCCACGCCCTTTATCATGGTGCTCGCCTACGGCGCGAGCGCGAGCTTCCTCACCCCCGTCGGCTACCAGACCAATACCATGGTCTTTGGGATCGGGAAGTACAAATTTACCGATTACTTCAAGAGCGGCTTTTTTCTCAGCCTGCTCTATGGCGTGATCGTGGTCTGGTTGACGCCGTATTTTTTTCCGTTTTAGGGAGGGATGGCGGGCTGTATGCGCGGTACGAGGTCAGGATCATGGACAGTATTGCCGGAATACTCTCGCTGACTTTCTCTTTCAAAATAATTCTCTCCTCAGATTGTTGGGGGGGGGGCTTTATTCATTGAGCTTTTTGTAAATCTTCTTCATTAACAATTCCCTCACCAAATCACCGAAAGCTTTGTCTTCCAAGATCTTCTCAAAGA
>RFHL01000503.1 GCA_003696875.1 Bacteroidota bacterium
GGTCATGGTCGATGGCGGCCTGACCCTGGCCCGGCTCTAGGCCGGGCGATGCGGGCCCGATTTGCCTAGCTCCCCACAATATCAGATCTTGCGGGGCAGACATCATGCACCTACCCTTCATCATCACCTGGACGGCAGATCCGGTTCTCCTGGAACTGGGTCCCCTGCAGCTGCGCTGGTACGGCCTGCTCTTCGTGGCAGGCTTTTACATCGGCTACCACATCATGAAGCGCATTTTCCGGGCCGAGGGCGCCCCGGAACAGCATCTGGATACCCTCCTGCTGCTGACGGCTGGGGGCACCCTGCTGGGGGCCCGACTGGGGCATGTCTTTTTCTACAACTGGTCCTACTACCAGGCGCATCTGCTGGAGATCCCCATGATCTGGAAGGGCGGGCTGGCTAGCCACGGTGCCGCCTTCGGCCTCTTTCTGGCTTACTGGATCTTTGCGCGATTCGTGATCCGGCGGCCAGTCTTTTGGGTGACCGACCGGATGAGCATTCCCATGGCCCTGGGCGGCTTTTTCATCCGGCTGGGCAATCTCATGAACCACGAGATCGTGGGCTTGCCCAGCGATCTGCCCTGGGCCTTTGTCTTTACCCGCTATAGCGGGGAGGTTTTTCACGTGGCCCGGCACCCGGTGCAGCTGTATGAATCGCTGGCCTATCTGGGGATTTTTGCCTTCTTATTTTATCGGTATTGGCGCGCTGGAGACGGCCATTTCCCGGGCCGGATTTCGGGCTGGTTTCTCGCCTTGCTGTTCGGGGCGCGCTTTGTGTTGGAATATTTCAAGACCAGTCAGGCTCATTTCGACACCGGGGGCCTGCGCATGGGCCAATGGCTGAGCCTGCCTCTGATCGCGCTGGGGCTCTATTGGCTGTGGCGCTCGTACGCATCCCGCCCCACCCAAACCAGGGAAAATCCTTCCTCTCCGTCCTAGTTCCCTTGGGGACCCGTAAGCTTTTTGTATCTTGAGAGAGGAAATCGTGCCAGAGCATGAGGATCCATCCCCACTTTTTCTGAGTAAAAGGAACCTCTCTTTTGCGCCTCAGGCTCCTGAGGGCATTCGGTTTCCTGCGATCTTTGTTTCTCTCCTATCCCGCAAACTCCCCTCACATGAAAGTTCTGGTTCCTTGTCTCCTGGCTTTTGCCCTCGTCTGGATTGGCTGTAAAAGCGATCAGGTCGACCCTGCTTCTCCGCCTTTTCTGATCCTGAAGGATGTCTCCATAGAGGAAGGGAGCGAGCCCTTTATCCTGAATGTGGAGGCGACCCTGACCGAGGCTTCCGGTGAAGCCGTGACGCTACAGTATGAGACCGAAGCCGGCAAAGCGCTGGCCGGAGAAGATTTCGTGGCGGTGGCCCCGACGACCGTCACCATTCCCGCCGGCGTTACGGCGGTCAATCTCCCCATTGAGATTCTGGGCGATACGCTCAGGGAAACCGATGAAGACTTTTTGGTTCGCATCTCTGGCGTCAGCGGTGCCCGCACCGCCGGAACGGAGTTTACGGTCACCCTACGCAACGACGACACCTTTGTGCCGGGCGAAGATGAGCCGGGTATTGGCTACCTCTCGCCGATGACCTACCCCGACTATGATCTGGTCTGGGAAGACGCCTTCAAGGGTTCGACCCTCAACACCGATGACTGGAATTACGAACTGGGTGATGGCTGCCCAAACCTCTGCGGTTGGGGGAATAACGAACTGCAATACTACACTGATCGGCCGGAAAACATCCGCCTGGAAGGTGGCAAGCTTATTATTGAAGCCCGGCAGGAATTCTTGAGTGGGAGTAACTACACCTCAGCCCGGATTACGACCCAGGGCAAGCAGAGCTTTCGTTTTGGCCGGGTAGATATTCGAGCCAAACTTCCCGAAGGACAAGGCATTTGGCCTGCCCTCTGGATGCTGGGAGAAAGCATCACCACCGTCGGCTGGCCTGATTGTGGCGAAATCGACATCATGGAATTGGTGGGGCATGAGCCCTCGACGGTCCACGGCACCATCCACTACGACGATGCGGGGGATTACAAATACTTTGGTCTGGGCACCACCCTGGATGATGGGAGCTTTCAGGACGAATACCACGTCTTTTCCATCACCTGGGATGCCGAACGAATCCGCTGGTATGTCAACAACGAACAGTTTCACGAAGCCAACATCCAGTCCACCACGATGGGCGAGTTCCGGTCGCCTTTCTTCCTGATTTTCAATGTGGCAGTTGGCGGCAATTGGCCGGGCTTCCCGGATGCGACCACGCAGTTTCCCCAGCAGATGGTGGTGGACTATGTCCGGGTTTTTGAGGCGAAGTAGCTCCTTGGACCAGGTAGGACCGGCTTCTTTTTTCCGTTTCCACCTTTTTTGCATCCCATGATTAGATTGTTGCTGGCGGTCCTTTGTGGCCTTCCTCTTCTGCGCCTGCAGGCGCAGGCCGATGCGTCCTATGCCCCCTTGCGGGTCATGAGTTTTAACCTCCGCCTGAACGTAGAGGGAGACGGCTACAACGCCTGGCCCCACCGTACCGGCCTGGTGGAGAGCATGATTCGTTTTCATCAGGTCGATCTGTTGGGAGTGCAGGAGGCCCGCCCCGGACAGATGGAGGACCTGCAACGGATGCTGCCGGACTTCGCCTTTGAAGGGGTGGCCCGGGATACCGGTAGTTGGGGCGAATACTCGGCCATCTGGTACCGCCGCAGCCGCCTGGAGCGGCTGGAGGGAGGCACCTTCTGGTTGTCCGAAACGCCCGATCAGCCCGGCTCCCGCGGCTGGGACGCCGCCCTGCCCCGCATTGCCACCTGGGCCCGCCTGTGCGACCGGCGCAGTGACAAGTCCTTCCTGTTCGTCAACACCCACTTCGACCATCGCGGGGAGCAGGCCCGGGCCGAGAGTGCCCATTTGCTGCTGGAAAAGATCGAAAGTCTGGCTGGCCCCCTGGAGGCGGTGCTGCTGTCAGGGGATTTCAACGCCACCCCAGAGTCAGAGCCCATCCAGATCCTCACGGATGTCGACAACCCGCAGCGCGTGTACGACCTGAGCCCATCTGCTTTACAGTCCGCGCACGGGCCGGCCAGCACCTGGAGTGGCTTTGCCTTTCCGGGGGAGCCGGGTCGCCGCATCGACTATCTCTTTGGGCGTGGCAACCTCACCTGCCTGCGCTACGGGACCCTGAGCGAATCCTGGAGCGGGCGCTTTCCCTCAGACCACCTGCCTGTGCTGGCCGAGGTCCTGATCGACCCGCTGACACCCCTGCCCGCCGCCCATGCCCACAATGACTATACCCATGAGCGGCCGCTCTTCGACGCGTTGGACCAGGGCTTTACCAGTGTGGAAGCCGATGTCTGGCTGATAGATGGTACCCTCTATGTGTACCATGACAAGCCCCGCCGGCCCGATCCGGGCCAGACGCTGGAACAACTCTATCTCGCGCCGCTCGCGGCGCGGGTGACGGCCCAGCAGGGCTGGGTATACCCGGGCTACCGCCCGCCGTTTTTTCTGATGATAGACCTCAAGTCGGAGGCGGAGCCTACCTACGCGGCTTTGCACAAGCTGCTGGCCCGCTATGAATGGCTGCTGGATGGCAGCCAGCCGGGAGGCGTGCGGATATTCCTCTCCGGCAATCGGCCTATGGAAGCAGGGCAAGCGGACGGGGGACAGCTCGCCGGCCTGGATGGCCGGCCGGAGGACCTGGGGAAGGGCATTGCGGCTCAGCTGATGCCGGTCGTGAGCGAGCGCTATGGCAAGCTCTGTTCCTGGCGGGGGCAGGGGCTGCCCCCCGAGGCGGATACCGAGGCCTTGCGGGAACTGGTGCAGGCCGCCCATGCCGAGGGCAAGAAGGTACGCCTCTGGGCAACCCCCGAATCCGAGGCCGTTTGGGCGTGGTTACAAACCCAGGGCGTAGACCTGATCAATACCGATGAGCTGACCCGCCTGCGGGCCTGGCTGATCCGGGGTCCGGAGGGCGAGTAATTCTGACGAGTGCTTTATCAGCCAATCGGCGGCTTTTACCCTGGGATGAGTTTCTGTTGGATTCCCCCTTGGGGAAAATTTTACTTTTCTGCCTGAACAATTGTAGTCTAAAATACGTTTTCGTCTTATAATTTGATTTTATATACGCAAACATATAATTTTCTGTGTCCACACCCACCCCAGTTGCCCAGGTAATCGGTGCGAGTAAGTCGTACCAGACCGGTGACCAAACCATTACGGCGCTCCATCCGACCGACTTCAAGCTGTATCCGGGTGAGCTCACCCTGATCGTAGGTCCTTCTGGCTCAGGCAAGACGACCCTGCTGTCCCTGCTAGGCTGCGTCATTTACCCGACCCAGGGAGAGGTTGTCGTCACGGGACGGGCGATTTCCCGCCTCAAAAAGCGCGAGTTGGCCAAGGTACGCCTGCGCAACATTGGCTTTGTTTTCCAGAGTTTTAACCTGATCCAGCCCTTTACGGCGGAAGAAAATGTCATGCTCCCGCTGCGGCTGATGGGCTTACCAGAGTCGGAAGTCCGAAGCCGTGCCCATGAGGCTATGGAGACCGTGGGCATGCTGGATCGCCGCCGGCAATTGCCCAAGCAGCTCTCAGGTGGCCAACAGCAGCGCATAGCCATCGCCCGGGCGCTGGTCACCAAGCCCGTGCTGATGCTTTGTGATGAGCCTACGGCGGCCTTGGACCCCCGTTCCATTTCCGTGGTGATGGAGGAGCTCAAGGAACTGACGGAGCAGGGCATGGCACTGGCCGTAGTTACCCATGATATGCGGCTGCGCAGCTATGCCGATCGCATCATCTATGTCAACGAAGGCCACGTGTCCGACACGCCTTTTGAGGACGATCTCTTGCATTGACGACTTCCATCTGATCCATTTTCACCTTCATGTTTATGGCAATCTTTTCTTTGAAACGCGCTTTGTCTGGGGCCTTATCTTTGCTGATGACCCTTGGGCTGCTGGTTTTTTCTGCTTGTGGGGAAGCTGACCCGGCAGCGGCAAAGACGGCCCCTGAGGGGCCTGCTCAGCAGCTTGCAGACCCGGCAGACAGCATACAGGCGGTGTATGGCATTGGCCGGGTGGAGCCAGCCGAGGAGATTCTGACCCTGGCCAGTGAAACCGGCGGCATCATCCGGAACGTAGCGGTGACCGAGGGCGAATCGGTGCAGGCTGGGGCCCTCTTGATGGCCCTGGATCAGGATTTGGTGCAGGCCCGCTTGACGGAGGCGGAGCGGCGGCTCCAAACCCAGGAAGCTCAGGTTGCAACTGACGAAACTGCTCTGGAGACGGCCCGGATTCGACTGAAGGGGCTGGA
>RFHL01000504.1 GCA_003696875.1 Bacteroidota bacterium
GGTGAAGGCCGGGCAATCCATCGCCATCAGGCTGCTGGCCCCGGGATCTTGAAAGCTTGCCTGCCGGATGTCGCGGTAGCGCCGGTCTCCCATCACCTGCTGCATGAAGAGGCCGTAGATGGGCAAGGCGGTATTGGCGCCTTGCCCGAGGCGCAGGCTGCGGAAGCGGACCTTGCGGTCGGCACCGCCGACCCAGGCTCCAGCCACCAGCTTGGGGTTGATGCCGATAAACCAGCCGTCGGTCTGGTTTTGGGTGGTGCCGGTTTTGCCTCCCAGCTCGCCGGGGAGCTTGTACACCCGCCGCAGGCGGGAGGCCGTCCCGCTATCGACCACCGACTGCAGCATGTCGGCCATCATATCGGCTACGTAGTCAGGCATGACGCGCACCCGCTCGGGGGCGACGGGAAACTCCACAATCACCTGACCTTGGCGATCTTCAATCCGGGTCAGGTACACGGGGAGGGTTCGCTCCCCCCGATTGGCAAAAGCGCTATAGGCGCCCACCATTTCCTTGAGGGTGAGGTCGGCCGTGCCCAGCACGAGTGAGGGCGATTGGGGCAATTCGTGCGTAAACCCAAAGCGCCGGGCGAAAGTCACAGCCTGATCCACGCCGATCGACATGATCACGGCGGCCGAAATGGTATTGACCGAGTGGGTGAGCCCCCCACGCAGGGAGTAGTAGCCGCCGTACTTGCCGTCGGCATTGCCGGGAGACCAGTCTTCGTAGTCGGTATAGACGGTTTGCTCGTTGGGAAAATATTGGCAGGGATCCATGCCGCCCTCCAGGGCGGCGGCGTAGACGATGGGCTTGAAGGTGGAGCCCACCTGTCGCTGGGCAGTTACGTGGTCATACTGAAAGTGCTGGTAGTTGATGCCACCGACCCATGCCCGCACATAGCCTGTGCCAGGCTCCATGGCCAGAAACCCAGCCTGCAAAAAGGAAAGGTAATACATGAGGGAGTCCATCGGACTCATTTCCTTCTCCACTTCTCCTTCCCAACTCCAGACCCGCATGGCCCGCGGCTGCTGAAAGATCTCCAGGATCTCGGCTTCGGTTTTGCCGGCCGCCTTGAGGCTGCGGTAGCGGGGCGACTGCTGGTAGGCCCGCACCAGCCCGGGATCATTCAGATCCCAGAGCTTGCGGCCCTCCCAATGCTGAAAAAAATCTTTTTGCAGGGAAGCCATGTGTTTGGAAACGGCTGCCTCGGCATAGCCCTGCAGACGCGAATCCAGGGTGGTATGGATGCGCAGGCCGTCGGTGTAGAGGTTATAGGTATGGCCATCCTCGGCAGGATGGGCATCCAGCCAGGACTGAATTTCCTGGGCGATCTCTTGTCGAAAATAGGGCGCAGGACCGTCGCTGCGGGTGACATTGCGATAGCGCAGGCTGAGGGGGAGCGCCTTGAGAGAGTCGGCAGTAGCCGACTCGAGGTAGCCATTTACGACCATCTGGTCCAGCACCACATTGCGGCGCGCTTGAGAGCGCTCCGGGTTGCGGCGGGGGTTGTAGGCAGTGGTGGCCTTGAGCATGCCCACGAGGACGGCGGCCTCTTCGGGGCGCAGCTCGGCCGGAGCGCAGCTGAAAAAGCGCTCCGTGGCCGCCCCGATCCCGAATACGCTTTCTCCGAAGGGGACGGTGTTGAGGTAGAGCGTAAGCAGTTCTTCCTTGCTGTAGACCGACTCCAGGCGGCGGGCGATGAGCATCTCCCGTACTTTGGCGACAGGCAGGTACCACCAGGCCCGGCGGGCGCGGGGATAGAGGTTCTTGGCCAGCTGCTGGCTGAGGGTGGAGCCACCGCCAGAAGATTCGTCCCGCAACAATACCGACTTGAAAGCAACCCGCATCAGACTGCGGGTATCTACGCCGCTATGCTCGTAAAAACGGGCATCTTCGGTAGCAACGAGGGCATCAACCAGAACAGGGGCGATGTCTTCAAAGTCGACCTGGGTGCGATTTTCGATAAAGTACTTGCCCAGCAGCGCCCCGTCGGCGCTGTAGAGTTCCGAAGCCGTGTGATGCTGGATGTTGGCCAGCTCAGCGCGGTCGGGAAGCGGACCCCAGGCACCCCAGGCAACGGATAGGACAAAGGCAAGGGGGAGTAACAAGGTGAATCCCAGCCCAATCAGGGCCCACCACCACCAGCGACGCCCGCGCAGCCAGCGGCGGGCTTTGGGATAATAGCCATCAAAGAAAGAGCGCGAAACGGGATCAGACATAGACGGGGGCTAAACCTTGGGCGGGAAGGGGGCGGCTACCAGCGGTAGCCGCGGGGGTTCTTTCTCCTGGCAAAGGTAACGAATGTGGCGGGAATGTGTTGCGGTGGAGCGCGCAGGGATCGGGTATGCGACCGTACTTGGAACTACTCCCAGGCCCCCACTTCCTGGTATAAACGCTCGGCATCGCCTCCATAGATGGGGGGCAGGGTTTGGGACAGCACCCGTTTGGGGGTGGTCAAGGTCCGCAACTGAGGTTGAAAATCGAATACCAGTTCTGGGTCTTGAGGGCGCTCGTGGGTTACATACTGCGAAGTCCATTCAAAGACAGAGCGGATCTGGTAGGTTTTGAGTTGAGGAAATACCGCCTGGTACTCATTGGTGTATTGCCGCTGGAGGCGGCTCAGGTACCAGCGGCCGTTGAGCTTGATGAAATCGCAGCGCAATTGACCCTCTACCAGCTCAGCCCGAAAGCGATTGCCGGGCTTAACAAAATTGTTCTGACGGTACACAAAGCCAGGGTTTCGGATGGTTTTTCGCTCATAAGACTGGATTCCCAGTCCTTCCCGCTCAATCATCAGCCAGCCTTCCTCGTCGGCTTCTCCCTGGAAGGGGTTTTCTTCCTGGCTGGTGATGCCGTGGTTGTCGCTGCTGTAGCCCGCCAGAACATAATGGACCCGGAAGTGGGTGGCCGTGATGGTATCAAAGTCAAAGGTACAGGCATTCATCCAGGCAGGACTCAGGCTGCTGAGCCGCCGGTGGTAGACGGGATTGTGCCACATGAGCTCCATGAAATCCCGTTCTCCGGGATTAGGGACAGGGTCCCAACGGGGACTGCGGTGCAGGGCCGCTACTGCCAAGGCCTCCCGGGCTTGCAGGGTGCTTCCCTGCACCTGTAGGAGCATCAGGAGGATACCCTCCAATTCGATCAGGTTGGCATATTGGCCATTGATTTCATCGAAGGAGCGGTAAAAGCCATAGGCCGCGTAGGACGAATCGGCAAAGGTCATGGAGACGCTTGCCAGGGCTCGACGCACCACCTCCCGGGCCGTAAGGCCCTCGAGTTGGACAGGCTCCAGACTTGTAGCTCCTTGCGGAACCCAAAGGGTATCTATGTCACCCGATCTGGGCTGCACCTGCCACAGGCTATCATAGCCGATGGCCTTGATCTGCAGGGTGGTGGGACCCGCTTTTTCCGGCAGCGGCAGCCTGGCCTGACCATCCAGATTGGTGAAGGCGCCGGCTCCGTCCGGCCACCACTGGAGCCGGGCAAAAGGGACGGCCGTCGAGTCCGAGGGATTGAGCAGATGTACTTGCCAGACCGCTTGCCCCTGCAAGCTCAGGCCCCAGAGGCTGATTCCCCAAAATATCAGGTATCGCATAGGGGCAAGATAGTAGCAAATCGGAAGCGGGGAAAGTCCTTCGCTGTTCCTCGAACCTATCCATAAAAGCCTTGTATGGATAAATATTCTTCACAAGAAGAAAAGGCTACTCAAATTTTCTCCTCTGAGCAAGTCAGCCGCACTTCCTTCCAAAGGAAAGTGGCTATCGATAAGCTTCTACGTTAAATCGCGTCAGGCCACAAAAAGTGCCCTCCAGATGCACGAAATCCTGATCAAAGGTGAGGAGTTCCGCCCCCAAGACATAGGCCGTCGCCGCAATCCAGAGGTCGTTTTTGCCCATGTTTCGGGCGGATAGGCCAGGGGGTAGGGGCTTATCTGCCAGTTTCCCCTGGCTAAAAGCATCAATACGAGCATATCCCTGAACCACAGACTGCACTTTTACGGGATAGACAATAAATTGGCTGAGGCTGCTGGCAAGCTTTTGCTGACGGCTGCTTCCCCATTGCCGCTGAAAGGCCAGTGACCACAGCTCCCCCTCACTAACAGCAGAGATAACGAGATCGTTTCCCGCTTGTCGGTAGGTGGCCCCAAAAAAAGTATCAAAGCGCTCATTGAGCAAGGAGAGGAGCACTACGCTGGTATCGAGGACATAAATCATCGCCTAGAGGGCTTGCAATAAGGCAATGGGGTCCTCGTCCGCCCAGAGGCTACGGTCGAGGGTGCGGAAGTGTGCATCCATAGCAGCAAGATCGTAGCCTTGTTGTTGCTTTAGGTCTGAGAAGTTGATTTGCGCGGGTACAGGCTCTCTAGCCAAGGTCATTGGGTCGTCTGTGTCTATCTCCCCATTAGATGGTTCCTCACGAGCGAGCAGGTTCCAAATGCGATGCAAAAGCGATTCGTCCCGAAGCTCGGTAATTCGGCGAATGAGGGCGATTTTAAGGCTAGGTGCTTCCATAGACCAAGGATTTTCTAGATAGAAGATACGAAAATATGAGGAGAATGATCAGGGGGCAATAGGAAAACCTTCCCCCCTACCCAATCCCCGGTACCGATCCGCCCTCGACCTTGACGGCCGCCCCGTTGGTGGCGACGGCGAGGGGACTGGCCAGAAAGGTCACCATGCTCGCCACCTCCTCGGGGGTGGCAAAGCGCTGCAGCAGGGATGTGGTACGTACTTCACGGAAAAATTGCTCGGCGATCACCGCCTCGGTGGTGCCGGCTGCCGCCGCCGCTTCCTGTAGGAAGCGGGCCGCCCCTTCGGAGCGGGTAGAGCCCGGGAGGACGGCATTGACCGTGACCTGCGTACCCGCCGTGGTCTGGGCCAGCCCCCGCGAAAGGGCCAGCAGGGCCGCTTTGGTGGTGCCATAGGCAATCAGGTCTTCCGGAACCAGATGCGCGCATTCGCTGCTGATGAAGAGGATACGCCCCCAGTTGCGGGCCAGCATCCCGGGCAGCAAGGCCCGGGAAAGGCGCACGCCACTCATCACATTGACCTCAAACATCCGCTGCCAGTCGGCATCGCTGGTTTCGGCGAAGGTCTGTGAGGCAAAAATGCCCACATTGTTGACGAGGATGTCCACCGTACCAAGCCGCGTGGTGAGGGCCTCGACTGCCTCCTTCTCCCCAAAATCGGCCGTCAGGCCGGAGAGCCGTGCCCCGGGTAGCTCTGCACGGATATGAGCCATAGCGGCCTCTAGCCGCGCCCGGGTGCGGCCGTGTAAGATGACCTCGACCCCTTCCCGAGCGAGGCTTTGGGCGATGGCCAGGCCGATTCCGGCGGTAGAAC
>RFHL01000505.1 GCA_003696875.1 Bacteroidota bacterium
GTGGTATGGCTGCGGAAGGTATTGGCCCAGGCCCCGGAGCGCTTGCCCGGGCGGGCATAGGGGTCCAGGTACCAGAGGCCGATGTGCGCGCCGCTGGTCTTGTCCGTCACCTCCCAGACTTTGACGTCGGGATGATAAACCGGTACCTTGCCCTCCGGGACCGGCGCGAATTCGAAGTGGAAGAGTTCGCCGGCCACGAAGAACATGGCCTCGCGCAGCTTGTCGAGCTGCAGGTATTGCTTGACCTCGTCCGAATCGAGGTCGTACTTGGCCTTACGGACCTTCTCGGCATAGTAGCGATAGTCCCAGGGCGCAATGGTGATGCCATCGGCATCGGCGATGGCCTGCATATCGGCGACTTCTTCCTTCACCCGGGCGATGGCGGCGGGCCATACGGCCTCCAGCAAGCCGTTGGCGGCCTCAGGAGTCTTGGCCATGCGATCCTGCAAGCGCCACTGGGCATAATTGTCAAAGCCCATCAGCCCGACCCGCTCGTCGCGCAGCTGCAGGATGCGGGTGATCAGGGCGTTGTTGTCGTGCTCGTCGCCATTGTCGCCGCGCGCATAATAGGTGCGCCAGACCTGCTCCCGCAGGGCCCGCTCATCGGAGTAGGTCAGGAAGGGATCCATGGAAGAACGGGTATTGGTGACGGCATATTGGCCGGGCTTACCGCGATCCTCCGCCGCCTTGGCGGCGGCCTTGACGTATGAGTCAGGCAGGCCGCCCAGTTGGTCGGCGGCGAGATAGGTTACATAGCCTTCCTCATCGGCCAGGACATTGTTGGCAAACTGGGTATGGAGGGTCGCCAGTTCCTGGTTGATCTCGGCATAGCGGGCCTTGGCGGCAGCGTCGAGTTCGGCGCCACTCATGGCAAAGCGGGTGTACACCAGCTCGACCAGCCGCTGCTGATCTGCGGGGAGGGGATTTTCCTGTGCAGCCTCATAGACGGTCTTGATCCGCTGGAAAAGGGCCTCATTCTGCATAATCTGGGACGAATGAGCCGACAGTTTGGGCGCCAGCTCGGCCTGCATCTCGCGGAATTCCGGTGTGGACAGGTTGCTGCGCCAGATGCCGTAGTAGGGGTAGATGCGGTTCATCAGCGCATCGGAGCGCTCCAGCGCCGCGATGGTGTTGTCAAAGGTCGCTGGTTCGGGATCATTGGCAATAGCCTCGACCCGGGCCATTTCATCGGCCATGGCGACCTCAAAGGCCGCCGGCAGGTCGGCCATGTCCGCCTGATCAAAGGCGGGAACCCCGCCGTAGGGGCCGGTCCAGGGTTGCAAGAGCGGGTTGTCGGTGGCAGGCTCCTCTTCGGAGGTCGCCGGCTGGCAGGCCATCAGCGACAGGGCTACCATCATACATACAGCGATTCGCATAGGGGTCAACGGTTGAGGGTAGAAA
>RFHL01000506.1 GCA_003696875.1 Bacteroidota bacterium
CATCATCTACTGCCCGGACGGGCTCGCCACGTCGCCCCCAGGCATTGCGCACGCCCGGATAGGTTTTGCTGAGGTGATCGACCTGCAGCAGGGGGGGCTGGGCCTGTAGCCGGGCCTGCCGCTCGGCATGCACCTCGGGAGGCAGGCTGAGCGCCTTCAGGCGATCCGCTACCGGTGGGGCTACTTCAGTCTCCTCCCCCAAAAAGTCTCCCACTACCGGCAGGCGGCGCAGGCGCAGGTCCATCCGGGGCCGGCAGGCCAGCAGGCCCCGGGTGTACGCATGCTGTGGCTGAGCAAACAGGCGCGCCACCGGACCGGCCTCCATCTGCTCCCCGCAGTACATGACGAGTACCTCATCGGCGACCTCGGCCACCACCCCCAGATCGTGGGTAATAAAGATGAGTCCCATCCCCGTTTCCTGCTGCAGATCCTTGAGCAACGTGAGAATGCGCTGCTGCACGGTCACATCCAGGGCCGTGGTAGGCTCATCGGCGATGAGCAAGGCGGGTTCGCAGGAGACGGCAAGGGCGATCATCACCCGCTGTTTTTGCCCACCAGAGAGCTGATGGGGATACTTGCGGTAGGTCTGC
Organism: Bacteroidota bacterium; assembly: GCA_003696875.1. Classification (GTDB taxonomy): domain Bacteria; phylum Bacteroidota; class Bacteroidia; order J057; family J057; genus RFHL01. Next base: position 591 of record RFHL01000506.1, read on the forward strand.
TCCGGCCGGGGGAGCTCCACCCGGGCAAAGAGGTCCAGGGTCCGCTGCCGGGCCTGGGCCCGGCTCAGGTTCAGGTGCAGGCGCAAGGCCTCGGCAACCTGCTCGCCACAACGCAGCACCGGATTGAGCGAGGTCATCGGCTCCTGGAAGATCATGGCGATGTGCCGACCCCGCAGGGGACGTATTCCCCTCTCTGTCAAATGATTCAGATCATAGAGCTGTCCTTCGCCGTCCTGATATTGGAGGCGGGTGGCCGACAGCCGGGCCTGCCCGGGGAGCAGCCGCATGATGGACAGGGCCGTGACGGACTTACCGCTGCCGGATTCTCCGACAATCCCGAGCGCCTTTCCCCGCGTCAGCCGCAGACTCAGACCGGCCACAGCGGGCGTCGACATCCCAGGAAAATGGATCTGTAGATCCTGGATGTCAAGCAACATGTCTGGAGAAGGAGCAGATCGGGGATTCATGCGGGGAAATTGGCGTTTTGGCCGGGCATTTACAAGGGAACCTTAGGCGGGAGCTTCCGTTTATGAGGAAAAAGTTGCCCGCGTGCTCAAATCTCTTTGGCCTCACCTCCGACTGCCTGCCCTCTGGGTAGCGATGCTTTGGGCGATTCATCTCTTCGGCTGGATCAGCGGGATAGACCTGGGACAGCTGGGCGTATACCCCCGCCGCGCCGATGGATTGATCGGTCTCCTCGCCGCCCCGCTCATTCACGGGAGCTTCGACCACCTGATTTCCAACTCTCTCCCGCTTTTCTTCCTGCTGGCCGGCCTGGGCTATTTTTACCGCCGGGAACGCTGGACCGTCATTGCGATCGCCTTTTTTGCCCCCAGTCTTTGGGTATGGGTGGCCGGACGCAGCTCTTACCACATCGGGGCGAGTGGCATGGTGTATGCACTCGCTTTCTTTGTTTTCTTCAGTGGTGTGTTCCGCAGGGACCGGCAGGCCATCGCCCTGGCGCTGGCCGTGGCCCTGCTCTACGGGAGCATGGTCTGGGGGATCTTCCCGATCCAGCCGGGAGTATCCTGGGAATCCCACCTGTTTGGGGCCCTCGCCGGGGTGATCCTGGCCTATTACCTGCGGGGACATCGGCCTCCCAAACAGCCATACAGCTGGGAAGAGGAGTCCGACGAAGACGGGCTTGAGGACGTCCTGGCGCCCTGGAACTACAAAGGTCGCTACCTCCCGCCGGAGGGCTTCCGGCATCCGGATTGAGTGGTTCGAAGTTCCGGATTGAACGTAACAGGGACAGCAAAGCCCCCTTATCAGCCTACGCGCAGGAGTACCTTGGGGCTAAAACTCTCCTCTGCAAAAACAGTAAGGGGCGGCCTGTAGGCCGCCCCTTGACTTGGGATATGAGCAGAATCACGCCTGCTGCTTGCCGAAGGCAAGCACCGGAATCGGCAGCTCGCGCGTCATCTTGCGGGTGATGCTGCGATCGGAAAAAAAGCTGCGCCAGGATTGCTTGCGGCGGGAAATCATGGCGACCATGTGGGTATTGGAGAGATTGACCAGCTTCTTGAGGCCACCCAGCGGGTCGGCATGGTCAAAGAAGCGGTAGTAAATCTTGGGATAATCCAGCGTATCGGTGATGGTCCGCTCCAGGCTGAAGAGGTAATGCTCTTTCTTGTCCTCGGGCTGCACGGTATTGACGTGGGCAATGGTCAGCTTGGCGTCAAAGAGGCGGGCAATCGACTTGACTTGCCGGATCACTACAGGGTCATAGTCAGCGAGATCCACCGCATAGGTGATGTGCTGGATTTCGTTGAAGCGGCTCATGGAGGGCACCACGAAGAGCGGGACCCGAACCCGGCCCACCAGCCGGGAGGCCAGCGAACGATGGAAGTACCCCCGCAGGCCCGTGGCCCGGTGTGTCCCCATGATCATCAGTTCGTAGGGCTCCCGCTCCGACTCGCGCAGGATTTCCTGGAGCGAGCGCCGGGCGGCAAACTTGATGGTGAAGGCCACGCCCTTTTCCTTCAGGTGCTGGCAGAGCGCAGCAAACTGTTCGCGATAGCGAGGGCCCCGCAGGCGATCCAGCAGCTCGGAAAGCGGCGCCTGCGCGTCATAGGTGTATGTTCCCGCTCCTTTTAGGAAGCGCTTGCCACCGGCGTAAAACAACACCAGAGGGGCACCGGAGCGCACAGCGACCGATTCGGCGTACTTCAGAAGGTTTTCATAGTCCGCCCGAAAATTAACGGGAACGAGAATAGGATTCATGGAGGTGGGGCCTAAGATTAGGGAGTTGAGGTTAAAAGGTTTGTGCCGGGAAGTATGTAGATATATAGATTAAACCTGTAAGAGGAGAGACCCTCTTTTTAGAGGGAAGCAAACGATTTCGGAAGCAAAACAGGACGATATACCGCCTTTCCCTAACAACGATTCTGAGGGGGAAAAGATGCTTGGAGGAGGCTAAAAAAGTAACACTAAGCAATAAAAATTCTTACATCTCCCTTTTCGCGAAGAGGTCGGTCTCATTTTGCAACAAAAAAGCCAAATCATCCCATCTTATCCGCCGTACCATGTCTCCCAAGCTGGGCCTGCACCCAGGCCAGCGGCGCTGGCCGCACCACATGCTGCCCCCGAAAGCGATGGACTTGCAGATGGGGAAAAGCTGCTTGAAGTGGCTCGAGAACCTGCTGGGCTACTTCGGAGGAAACAAAGGGGTCTTGATCTCCATAGACCAGCAGCAGGCGGGCCTGCTGCAAGCGCCGCTGCAGCGCTTCGCTGTGCTCCTGTGGCGGCCGACCGGCCCAGAGGATGACACTGTCGGGCTCGACCTGCCCATGTAGCAACCACCGCCAAAGCGTGGCCACTCCTTGCGAAAAACCTAACACATGCACCCGGGCCTCGGGCCCGGACCAGCCCGGAATCCGGGTCCATATTTCATCCAGATAGGCCACCTGATCGGCGATTTCCACCTCCCGATCTTCGCGGGTCATCCATGAGGCCCCTACCCGGCCGTAGGTTTCATCCAGATAAAAGCGCGAAAGCCCCTCTGGTGCGACCAGCAACTGGTCTGCCCCGGCCAGAGGCGCACACTTGGCCAGGAAGGAAGCCGCCAGCTGCCGATAGCCGTGTAGCAGGATCCATACGTCCCGGATATGGGGGCCAGGATGGCCTGCCAACGCCACCCGGGCCGTGCGCCGGGTCTCTATATGCATCAAATGGGTCTCCATAGGCAATTTTTGTCCTTTGCGGTGTAATTCCCCTGATCTACGTGCAACATATTAGCCAAACTCCCGGCCGCTTTTCTTGTTATATTGGGGCCGCAAACACGCACCTTTCTTTTTTCAGGTAATCTATTCATTTGCATGCAGACATCTACCTTCCAGAGCGGACTTCCCCTCTTGCTCTCCTTTTTGTGGCCGCTCCTGAGCTGGGGCCAGCCAAACCTGGCCCGCCTGGGCCACAGCCAGCAAGCTGGCTGGATCACCTTTCACCAGGATCTGGATCTGGATGCCAAAACCCTCTGGGACATCCATGGCGAGGACCTGGGCCTTGGCAATTTCGACGCGATGCAGCTCACGCAGGTGCAGACCGATGCGCTGGGCTGGACCCACTACCGCTTTCAGCTGTATCACCGGGATGTGCCGGTCGAAGGGGCAGTCTGGATGGTCCACAGCTACGGCGGCCGTGCCGTCAAGGCCAATGGGCTGCTGCCTGAGCAGCGAAACGTTTCGACTTCCCCTACCCTCACCCGCCAGGAAGCCCTTGCCCTCGCCCTACAGCATATGGGCGCCCTCACCTACATGTGGGAAGATGCCGGCAGCGAGGCGGCGCTGCAACACGCCCGCCACGATGAGCAGGCTTCTTTCTATCCCGAACCGGAACTCCTCATCGCCGATACCGACTGGGACCCGGCCAATGAAACACCCTATCAGCTGGTGTGGAAAGTGGATGTCTATGCGGCCGAGCCCCATAGCCGCAAATGGATCTACCTAGACGCCCAAACCGGAACCGTCATCAAGGACCTGGAGGTCCTGCATACGGCCAACTCGACCGGTACGGCGGTCACCCGCTATGCCGGCACCCAGACCATCATCACCGACTCGACCGGAAATGGCTTCCGGTTGCGCGAGAGCAACCGCGGCCAGGGCGTCGCCATCGAAACCTACGACATGAACCAAAGCCGCAACTTTGGGCAGGCGGTAGACTTCGAAGACGAAGACAACTACTGGGACAATGTCAATCCGCAGTTTGACGAGGTCGCCACCGACGCCCACTGGGGCGCCGAGGTGACCTACGATTACTTCCTGCTGGAACACAACCGCAACAGCTTTGACGACAACGGCAGCCCCGTCATCAGCTATGTCCACTACGACACCAGCTACTTCAATGCCTTCTGGAATGGGCAGTGGATGACTTTTGGCGATGGCAACAATGCCCCCCTGACCACCCTGGACGTGCTGGCGCACGAGTTTGCTCATGGCGTTACAGGCAACTCGGCCGCTCTGATCTACGCCTATGAATCCGGCGCCCTCAATGAGTCCTTCAGCGACATCTTTGGCAATGCCATTGAGTACTACGGCATGCCGCAGCAGGCCGACTGGCGCATCGGCGAAGGCTTTGGGGCTTTTCGCCACATGGGCAATCCCGGTTTCTACGGCGATCCGGATACCTACAAGGGGAGCAACTGGATCAGCGGCACCTTTGACAATGGAGGGGTGCACATCAATAGCGGCGTGCAAAACTACTGGTTTTACCTGCTCGTTGAGGGCGGCAGTGGTACCAATGACAAGGGGGAGGATTTCAGCGTAACGGGCATTGGCTGGGAAAAGGCCGCCAACATCGCCTACCGCAACCTCACCACCTACCTGGGGCCGGCTTCCCAGTTTGCCGACGCCCGCGAAGGCGCCATACAGGCCGCCGCCGACCTCTACGGAGCCTGCTCTCCCGAGTACCAGGCGGTCACTGACGCCTGGCATGCGGTAGGCGTAGGTGAGCGCATCCAAAACGACGACTTCGGTGTTGTCTCGATTGACCCGCTGGCCGATTGCGGGCTGGGTGAGGCCGAGCCCATCACCATACGCATCAAGTACTATGGCTGCGACACCTTCCCCGGCGGGCAGATTTTTGCCGCCTACTTCGTGCAAGATCCCAACCAGGCCGCCCTGGAGCCCATCAACCTGCCGCCTGTGGCCGGGCAGTCGGTATTTGTGCATCAGTTTGCCCAGACGGCCGACTTTTCTGACGCCCGCAGCTACCGGCTTTTTGCCCGCACCCTCTACCCCGACGATCCCCGCCGCACCAACGACAGCTCGGACTATTACTTCCTGGCCAATAACCAGCCCGTCACCGACGAATTGATCGGCTTTGAGAGTTTTCCGGTCGATCAGGCCGTGCTGGATACGGTCTTCCTGCAATCGGGCGAAGAGGCCACGGCCCGTATCAAGGTCGATGTCGGCCGCGATGGCACTTATGGCCTACTCATGGAGGGCGGGAGCCGCGACGGCTACCAGATCTACTATCAGTCTTTCAATTCCTTTGACCTCAACCCTGCCTATACCAGCAAGGCCTGCCTGTGCGTGGATGCCACCAACATGACGACACTCACGCTGCGCTTTGACCTGCGGCAAACCTTCTCCCCCTTCCGGGAGATCAATCTGGGGCTGGACTCCACCCAGACCCGAGACAAAGTCAACACTCTGCGCATCACCGCCAATGGCGATGTCCGGGCGAGCTATTCCCCTACCAGCCATAGCAGCGACCCCTGGCAGACCCAGGGCGTGATGCTCAACGGCTATACCGGCAGTATTTTCCAGCTCTGCTTCGAAAACAACGCCAATCAGAGCCTGGCCAACGACGCTTTTGACATCGGGGACCGGACCTTCCTGGACAACATTTTTCTGGAGGCCACCTTTGTGAGCACCAGTCTGGATCTGCAGGCTGCTGGCCCAGCTTTTACCCTGCTCCCCAATCCCAGCCGCGGGCGGGCCCTGCTCCGCTACGAAGGGCAAGCCGGCGAGGCGGTGCACCTC
>RFHL01000507.1 GCA_003696875.1 Bacteroidota bacterium
CCCTTCCGCTGCCTCACTTGCCCCTGCCGGCCGGTTTTACGGCCCGCGACCCCCGGCGACAATTGCAACTCATCAAGGGCGACAGCCTGCTGCGAGGCAGCCTCACCTACGAGATCGACCTCGTCGCTGCCTACCCGGGCATCTACCGCCTGGGGCCGGCCCGGCTGTATTCCTACGACCCCGTCCGGAAGCGCTACGACTCTCTCTTCAGCCCGGTGCTGGACCTCTCTATCAGCGGTGACTCCCTGCGTCGATTTGCAGGCCAGGCCAACCTGGACCGCTTCTATCAAGAAGCTCTGGCCCAAGCCAGTCGGGAAACTGACCGTCCCATCTCCTGGCCCACCTACCTGCCCCTGCTGTGCCTGGCCCTCCTGCTCGCCGCCGGGGGCTGGCGCTGGTGGTGGGCGCATCGCTGAGTACCCACCTGCTTCTCGCGCCATTACCTTCATCTTCTATGCTGGGCGAATCCCTCCACCCCCCCCTGACCGATACCCTCCGCCAGGCCTACGGCCTGGAGGGCAACCTTCACCCGCTCGTCGGCTATGACGACGCCAATTTCCGCCTCACCACCTCCGGGGGAGAAACCTACCTCGTGAAGGTCGCCTCCGCTGGCACCCCGCCGGCGCTGCTGGACCTTCAGGCCAGCTTGATGACCCATCTCGCCGGGCGAAATCTCCCCATCGACCTGCCCCGGCTGATCTCCAGCCAGGACGGGGCCACACGCATCGCCCTCAGGCAGACACCGGACCGCTGGCTGCGGGTCCTGCACTGGATCGAGGGGACCACCTGGGGGCGGGTGCGCCCCACCGGACCCGATCTGCTCCGGGCGCTGGGCCAGGCCGCTGGCGCGCTGGATGCCGCCCTGGCGGACTTTGCCCATCCCGCTGCCCATCGGTCAGCCTTCGAGTGGGATCTGGCCCACTGTCTCTGGATTGAGGATCAGCTCGATGCCCTGGCTAACGAAGAACAGCGGACACTGGTCCGGGCCATGCTGGCGCGCTACCGGCAGGATGTGTTGCCACACCTGTCTGCGCTTCCCACCCAGGTCATCCACAATGACCTCAACGATCTGAACATCCTGCTGCAGCCCGCCGATGCGGGCTGGGCGGTCCACGGCTTCATCGACTGGGGCGATGCCTGTCACAGCCAGCGCATCCATGAGCTGGCCATCGCCGGGGCCTATGCTTGTATGGGCCTTCCCGATCCCCTGGGAGGGCTGGCAGACCTGACCGAAGGCTATCACGCCGCCTGTCCCCTGACCGAGACGGAGGTCGAGGTCCTCTTCCCACTGGTAGCCATGCGCCTCTGTGTGAGCGTGGTCAGCGCGGCCCGGAATCGCCGCGCCCAACCCGATCATGCCTACCTATCGGTGAGTGAGGCCCCTGCCTGGACCTTGCTGGAGAAGCTGAATGCCATCCATCCCCGGCTGGCGCATGCGCAGTTGCGCCAGGCCTGCGGCTGGGAAGCCTGCCCGGCTCAGCCTGCTTTCATCCGCTGGGCCACAACCCAGCCGGTGGACAGCTTCCGGCCGGTTCTCGACCTGCCCGCCGATACGCGCGCCACCCGCCTGGACCTTAGTGTGGGGAGCCTTGATCTGGGAGGGAACGATGCCTTTGCCACACCGGCACGACTGGGCGAAGCCATCGCCCGCCGGCTCCAGGAAGTCCGTGCCGGGCTGGGCGTGGGCGGCTATGGCGAAGCCCGCCCATTTTACACCACCGATGCCTACCAGGAAACCGGCAACGAAGGCCCCCGCTGGCGCAGCATCCACCTGGGGCTGGACCTCTGGGCTCCGGCGGGTACGCTCGTCTGCGCCCCCCTGGCCGGCCGGGTCCACAGCCTGCAGGACAATGATGTGTTTCTGGATTATGGACCCACGGTCATCCTGGCCCATGAACCGGAGGACGGGCCGTCTTTCTTTACCCTCTACGGGCATCTCTCCCGGGCGAGTCTGGCCAAGCTGCGCGTCGGTCAGGCCATCGCCGCTGGCGCGCCCTTCGCGCGCCTGGGCGAGATGGCAGAAAATGGCCATTGGCCACCTCATCTGCACGTCCAGATCCTGCTGGATCCCCTTGATCAGCAGGGTCAGTATCCCGGCCTGGCCTTTCCCGAAAACGTGCCGGTTTGGCAAAGTCTGTGCCCCGACCCCGCCCTGCTGCTGGGCGATTTTGGCCTGGCCCCCACGCCTACCCTGCCGGAGGTGGCCGACATCCTCGCCGGCCGGTCGGCCTACCTGGGGCCGAATCTCAGCCTCTCTTATTCCCCCCCGCTCCACATCCGCCGTGGCTACGGCGCCTACCTCTATGCCCATACCGGGCGGCGCTATCTGGATACCGTCAACAATGTCGCCCATGTCGGGCATGAGCATCCCGCCGTGGTCCGGGCCGGACAACGGCAGATGGCCATTCTCAACACCAATACCCGCTACCTCCACCCCGAGATCGTCGCTTTTGCCGAGGAATTGCAGGCCACCCTCCCCGCTCCCTTATCGGTCTGCTACTTCGTCAATTCCGGCAGCGAGGCCAACGAGCTGGCCCTGCGCATGGTCCGGACGGCCACCGGACGGGAAGACATGCTGGCCCTGGAAATCGGTTATCATGGCAATACCGGAGCCTGTATTGGGGTGAGTTCGTACAAATTTGATGGCAAAGGGGGGCAAGGCGCCCCCCCGAGCACGCACATCGTGCCCATGCCCGACCCCTACCGGGGGCGCTATCGGGGCGCGGATACGGGACCTCGGTATGCCGCCCATGTGACCGGTACCCTCAACAGGTTGCAAGAGGCAGGCCGAGCCCCGGCGGGCCTGATCGCCGAGAGCATCCTCAGCTGCGGAGGACAAATCGTCCCGCCGGACGGTTTCTTGAGGGAGGCCTATGCCCGGGTACGGGCCGCCGGTGGCCTGGTGATCGCCGACGAGGTGCAGACGGGGCTGGGAAGGGTAGGCGAAGCCTTTTGGGCCTTTGCCCTGCAAGGGGTCATACCCGACATCGTGACCATCGGCAAGCCCCTGGGCAACGGGCATCCGGTGGCGGCCGTGGTAACTACCCGCGCCATCGCTGATGCCTTCGCCAATGGCATGGAGTACTTCAACACCTTTGGGGGCAACCCCGTTTCCTGCGCGATCGGCCGGGCGGTGCTACGCACCGTACAGGAACAGGGCCTGGCCCGGCAGGCCGGAGAAACGGGGGCCTATCTGACCGAAGGACTGCAGGATTTGCAGGCCCGCTACCCGGCCATCGGAGAGGTGCGGGGCGCCGGGCTCTTTCTCGGGATCGAGCTGGTCGCGGATCCGGAAGACCGGACACCCGATCTGCGCCTTGCGGCGCAGATTGTCCAGCAGATGTACCGGCGGGGAATCCTGATGAGTACCGACGGCCCCCAGCACAACGTGCTAAAAATCAAGCCGCCCATGTGCTTTGGGCGGCTTGAGGCAGACATCTTGCTGGATCAGCTCTCGCAGGTCCTGGCCTATCTGAGGCCCGCCTGATCAAGGGCTGCGCCGGACAGCCTTGGCTTCTTTTAGCAGGGCGTCGTCGATGTTGTCGGGGGTGATGCTGGCATAGTTGCCGCCACCATGGGTGGCGAGGGTCTTGAGTTCCTGATGCTTGTCTTCGGGCAGCTTGCCAAAGGAAAAGACCGAAAGCTGCACCTGCGCCTCCTTGTCGGCGAGACTGTACAATTCCGGCACATCAAAATACCCATCGGTCGCCATGATGATGCGGTTGTTGCCCCCGGAGATGAAGTGTTCCTTCGCCACCTGATAGGCCTTGCGCAAGGCGTTTTTGCCGCGGGTGGCACCAGAAGAACGCAGGCTCTCGATGGCGGACATAATGTGCTCGGAATGCGCGGCCGATACGGCCTCCAACACCACATCTACGTTACCGGAGTAGACGATCACTGAAATTTGATCTTCGGGGCGCATATGCGCCAGCAGGTGATCCAGGGCATCCTTGAGGAGAGGGAGTTTTTCGGGTTTGCGCATGGAGGCCGATACATCCAGCAGGAGAATCAGGTTGTTCTCCGCCACATTGGCGAAGGAGTAGGGGTCCTCGGGAGACTCAGGGGCAATCACCGGAGCCGGCTGGGGAGATGGACCCGGTTGGGGCTTGGGTTCAACCTGCACCGTGGTCACGGGGCCGATCTGGGGTCGGGGATCCGGAGCAGGAGCAGGAGGGGGATTAGGCGTAGGGATTTCGCTGCGTGTCGGCTGGGGGTCGTTGCTGGCGATCTGCGGGGCTGGGGCAGCCAGTAAGAAGTTTGAAGGGATCACCTCGGAGTAGGCCCGGGCCTCGACGGTGATGCGCCGGCGGGCGGTGGGATACCCATCGACGGTCACGATCTGATCGTAGATGCGGGTCTTATTGGGCAGGTCCAGCCGGTAGCGACCGGCTGAGGTGGTCCGCAGCTTCTTGACCACAACCTTGGAGCGGGCATCCATGATGAGGACCTCCCCGGCCAATCCCTGCCAACTGGCGCTGTCACGGACCGTCCCCTCCAGCGTGAGATGGACTTGCGGGATCGCCGGTCGGATGCGGTCATCGGCCTCGCGCAGGTCGGCAAAGTGGATGTTGCCGTCCCGCACAAAATAGGCTTCCATGCCGTCGGCGGTGAGAATAAAGCCGTAATCGTCGCCCTTGGTATTGAAGGGCGCGCCGATGTTGATCACCTCCCCAAAGGTCCCGTCGCTGTTGAGGGTGGTCTTGTAGATGTCCATGCCGCCCAGCCCCTGATAGCCGGTGGAGGCAAAGTAGAGGGTCTTGCCATCGGCAGCGAGAAAGGCGGAACGATCGTCCCCTTCGGTACTGATGCCCAGCTTCTTACAGTAGGTCCAACCGTAGATGTTGCGGGTACTCATGAAGAGGTCCATGGGCGCATCATATCCCTGACCGGCGGCCACGATGAAGCGCTTTTCGTCGGGGGAAATGGTCATGCCATCGGTCGCGCGGTAGTTACGAAAGAAGTCGGTGATGCCCCCCCCGAGACCCTGGGGCAGGCCCCACTCGTCCCCCTTGCGCTGGGCCTTGTAATAAGGCCCGCCGGTCACCTCCCACATGGAGTTCCAGCTCTGGTAGTAGACGGTTTGCCCGTCGGGGGTGATGTTGGGCTCATCCTCGCCCTGTGGGGTGTTGATGCCCAGCGGCATGCAGACCGGCGCCTGCCACTGTCCGGCGACCTTACGCGAGTACCAAATGTCTCCGTCGTAGACGGAGTCTCCCCGGAAGGTCATGAAGCTCTGCGACCAGCGTTGTCCCCCGCGCAGGGACATAAAGTAGAGGTAGCGTCCATCGGGGGTGATGGAGAGGTTGGTTTCGCGATAAGGAGAGGACAAGGCCGACACCTTGGTAATCTGGATGCGATCCTTGTGATCCAGCAGCGTGGCTTTTCGCTGGGCCGGAAGCGAAGAAACAAATAGTCCGAGAAACAGGCTCAACAGCAGAGGTAGTTTCATAACCTGGGTGAAGATAATGATTCTGGAAAAAGACCAGAGTTAACGACCAGGGTGGTCAGGTCTGACAAAAACGGTGGCGGGCTTTGTTGCACTACGCATACAGGGCAGGGCGCGTTGCCAGCAGAAGAAGGGCTGGCGTTCCTTCTGATATCCATACCCCTTGGTGTCTCTAGGAGGCAAAATGTAATCAGAAACAGCGTCCAAAGGTCGCAAGATACGATTTTCGGCGCGGGTTACGGCTATGGAACGGTTTCCGGATGCAGGATCGCTTTCCTCTTTGGGTGGCTGCGGCACAGGATGATGAGCTCATCGCAGGCGCCTCCCGGTAAGGGGGACCTGCGAGGGCATCCTTAGCCCCCCCCCCAAAACCTTCCGATGCATCGGGAAACCCTTCGAAACCCTGTCCTGGGCTTGCCGAAGGGGGCCACGTTTTGTCCAAGAAGGAAAAAACGCTCTCTCCCGGGTGCCGACCCAAAACCCGAAAAGAGACAAACTGTCCTTCTTCCCGCTTTCTCACAGCCGGGTAAAGCCGGAGTCACTCCCCCTTGAGACGCAAGACGGGCCCATTTTTCTCCGCGAAAAACCCCTTTTCCCTCCAGCGACTTTTGCAAAAAATGCAAAAGTCGTCTTCTGGATCCCGGCGGAGAGGGATTTTTTCCCATTTCCCCTGGCCCATTCCAAGCAGCCTGACGGTGAAAGCAAAACCCGCCCCATCTGCCCGGCAAAGCCGTAACAGCCCCCGCGAGGAAGGGCCTACCTTGAGGGTGTAAGCAAGACTCACCCCATACTTCTACCATCATGTGTGCTACCAACTGGATCCCCGCCATTCCCCAAGCCTATACGCAGCTTAGCGATCAGGAACTGGTTGCTCATTACCAGACCGCCGAGGATACGCTGGCGATCGCCATGCTCATCAAGCGCTATGAAGATATGATCCGGGCCATTGCCCATCGCTTTCATCAGGATACCGAAGCCCTGCGCGACCTGATGCAGGACCTGTTTGTGGTGCTGCGCGACAAGCTGCGCGACATCCAGATCGACCGCAGTTTCCGGGCCTGGTTTGGTGCGTTGTTGCGCAACCGCTTTATCGACCAGTATCGCCGGCAGCAGGTCCGCTCCCAGTTCCGGCAGGAACAGCAGCGGGAACCCCCCGAAAGCAGCATGAATGTGGAAAGCGGCCTGGACTTCCGCACCCTGCGCCAGCATATGCAGCTTCTGCTCTCCGAGCGGGAGTGTCAGTGTCTGGAGCTGCATTTCCTCCATGACCTGAGCTACGAAGACATCGCCGAACAGGAAGGCTGGACCTTCAAGCAGGTGTGCGGCTGCATGTATCGCGGCATGAAAAAGCTGCGCCATGGCCTGCCGCAAGAGTACCGTCAGGTGTTGGCGTGCTAACTGTTCGAGGTTGAATGTTCCGGGTTGAGGGTTGAGCGTTTAAGCTTCGAACCAGGAACTAAGAACTTAGCACAGTATCCCTCAAGAGGGCCCTGGCCAAAGCCGCCTCGGTCCGATCGGGGAAATCGATCTGGATGGCCTCTGTTTCCCGCACCCAGGCTTGCAGCCTGGGCAGGAACTCGGGCCCGGGTCGCCAACTCACTGGCACCCCCAGCCGCGCCAGCGCGGCGGCGTTGCAGTGCTGCTCGTACTGCCCCCGGATGGGCACCACAAACAATTTCTTGCCCAGATACAGCGCCTCGGCGGGGGTTTCAAACCCTGCCCCGGTCAGGATCCCCCGGCAGCTGAGCAGACGCTCCGTAAAGGCCTTGGCCGAGACGGACTGCACCCTGATGTGTCCCTGCTGCCAGGTTTCGCGGCTGTGCTTGGAAAACACCTCCCAGCGCACCTCCGGGATCTGCTCCAGCAGCGCCAGCAGGCGCTTTTCATGAAAAGCCGGCAGGTAAACCAGGTAATGCCCCTCATCGGTTACCGCTGCCGTGCGAATGTCGCCCCGAATCACCGGGGGGAAGATGAAGTCGTCGTAGGCCTCGAAATGGAAGCCCACGCCCCGCGAGGCCGGGGCATAGTGCCGCAGCACCGCCTCGCCAAAGGCACTCCGGGTCTCGGGGCGCGGGCTGTGGGGAGACAAAAATGAGGCCTGATGGCCCAATGCCACCACCGGCACCCCGCGCCAGCGGGCCGCCCAGGCCGACACCGGCTCAAAATCGTTGATCACCAGGTCGTACTGGTCCACGGGCAGATCGCGGATTTCGCGGTAGAGCTGCAGGGAGAGGTTGTGCCAGCCGGAGCGGGCATAGTTGATGCCGCCGCGGCGGTTGTAGAGAAAGGAAAAGCCCTTGCACCGGTAGCGGATGGGATAGGGCAAATCCAGCTGGGATTGGGTACCACTGACGAGGACATCTACCGTGCCAAAGGCTTGCAAGCGGGGTATCAGGTCACGGGCCCGGCTCAGATGGCCGTTGCCGGTGCCCTGTATGCCGTAGAGGAGCTTCATAAGCGAGAAGTCAGAAGAGAGAAGCCAGAGGTCAGAAAGCGCGCCTTTCTTCGCTCAGGAGGCACTTTCACCATTCTGGCCTTGACGCTCAGGCCATTTCCGGGATGGGGGGCCACTCCGCAAGGCGGGGCGTGGGGGCTTGCGCTGGTTGGGGGGTATCGCGCATCTGGGCATAGGAAAACAGGGACCACTGTCCCTCGTGATACTCCAGGGCAGAGAGGTTCTCGATCCAGTCGCCAGAGTTGAGGTACTGCACTGAGCCGTGAGCGCAGGTGATGGTACGCATCTGCGGCTGGTGGATATGTCCACAGACGACATAGTCGTAGCCCTGGTCCACGGCAAGGGTGGCGGCGACTTCTTCGAAGTCGGAGATGTACTTGATGGCGGTCTTGACGCTGGCCTTGATGCGCTTGGAAAAAGACATCTTTTCCCGGCCGAGACGACGCAGGACGGCATTGATGGCGCTGTTGAGGAAGATGAGGAAATCGTAGCCGACGGCTCCGAGTCTGGCCAGCCAGCGGGCGTGCTGCATGCTGGCGTCAAAGATGTCGCCGTGAAAAAACCAGGCCTTGCGGCCGTCCAGCTCGAGAACGAGCTTGTCCCGCAGGTGGAAGTTGCCCAGGGAGCAATCCGTGAACTTGCGCAGCAGCTCGTCGTGGTTGCCGGTGAGGTAATAGACGGGGATATCCCGGGCCAGGAGCTTGATGAGCTCCTTGAGGACTTGCATATGCGCCTGGGGCCAGTAGCGCTTGCTAAACTGCCAGATGTCGATGATGTCGCCATTGAGGATCAGCATCCCCGGCTGTATGCTCTTGAGGTACTCGACGAGTTCCTTGGCCTGGCAGCCATAGGTGCCGAGGTGTACGTCAGAGATGACGACGAGGTCTACAGGGCGCTTGGACATAGAGTGGAGGTGAAGTGATGGCACATGGCGCGTAGGATGGGAGCAGACATGCTACCAGCAAAGGAAAGCGGGGAAAATTACCCCAGGGTTAGCCGAGGGCTACGGGGCTGAGGTCTTTCTGTAAAGAAATCGGGCATGACAGGTAAAGGCAGGTTCACCCGGTGCGGATGGCCAGGCGGGGCACTAGGGGGCTGGAGGGGAAGCCCGGAGCATAGCGGAGGGCCGCTAGCCCGTAAGCACCCGACGGCCCCGGCGGCAAGTTTGCCGCCGGGGCCGGAGTGCCCTCATTTAGATGTCTAGATATGGAGAGGCGGGAGGCGAGACAGAGGGCCTTACTCCTTCACCAGGCGATGCCAGCTGCGAAGGTGCCCATTGGTGAGCTGCAACAGGTAGGTGCCGGCGGGCAGGTCCTGCAGGGAGAGGGGATGGGTATGGCTCCCCCGCGGCAGGGTGCCCAGGGAGGTGTGCCGGCGTTCACGGCCCTGGATATCGGTGAGCCGTACCTGCACCGCATCGGAGCGGGGCAGCTGAAAACGGATCTGCACCAGATCCCGGGCAGGATTGGGGGCGAGCTGGGCCTGAAAGTAGGTGTGCCCGTCGATGGGATGGGCCAGGCCGGTGCTGCTGGGGCTGTTGGGGGTGAGGTAAACCCGGAAGACCCGGGAGCTGGCGTCGCTCACCGTGGGGTCATTGCTGAAAAAGACGTTGGGGCCGGTGCTCTCAATGCCGCCAAAGATGTAGCCGATCAGGGTCTCGGTCTCCTCCAGGGAGTCGAGGTAGATGATGTCGAGGGCTTCCTGCCGCGGAGTGGTCTCGGCAGGGAAAAACTCGGCCCCGGAGCCCAGGTAGCCGGGCATCTCGACGGGGAGGCGATACTCCTGCAGGGAGTCGGGCCCGTAGCGGGTGATGAGGGAGACGGTGCGCACGAAGGGGACAGCCGGGTCGTCCTGCAGGTTGCCGTTGCTGTCGAGGGTGTAGCGGCTCATGCCGCCAAAGAAGAGGGTGTGCATCTGCCCCTCGGTGGCGTCGTAGAGGGTGGCGTGGGCACTGTGGTACTGGCTGAGATACTGGTCAAAGGCGGGCACGACCCGGTAGGTGTCGGCGGTGATGTCGATGGTATTGAGCCAGGGCAGGTCTACATTGTGCTGAAAGACGCCCGAGAAGATGGTGAAACCGGGGGTCCCATCGGGGAAAATCTGGGGAGCCATGTTGTAGTCGCGGCGGTGGAGGTGGGCGCTATCGCGCCAGCCGGTATAGCCGCTGAGGCTGAGGGTGGTGCCGTCGTCGGTGATGCCAAAGCGGCGGATCTCCTCGGTGTACTGTTGCACAAAGCCCGGCCCATGGGTGGGGCCCATGGGGTTGTAGCGGCCGGTGAAGCGCTGCCCACAAACGAGGAAAAAG
The DNA here is from genome assembly GCA_003696875.1 of Bacteroidota bacterium. Taxonomy (GTDB): domain Bacteria; phylum Bacteroidota; class Bacteroidia; order J057; family J057; genus RFHL01. The sequence continues at coordinate 10,207 of RFHL01000507.1, forward strand.
GTGCTGTCGAGGCGGTCAAGGTAGCCGCCGGTGACGGCCATGCGGTCGTCCTGCAGCTGCCGCAGATGCGGCAGCAGAGAGGTGCCGGCCTTGACGGCGGCGATCATCCCGGGGATGTTGACGGCGGTCAGGTAGGGGTGGGTGACGTGGTCGCCCGCGGTGGCGCTATAGCCATAGCCGCCGAGCAGGTAGAGGACCGAGTCACGCTGCTCAAAGCCCAGGTTGGTGGCCTGGAGTTGCTCGTAGTAGCTGGGTGGCAGGCCGATGAGGCTGGCGCTCCAGACCTGGGCCTGCTCGGGGTCCACGACGTAGACAAGCTGGTTGTTGTCGCTGGCGAGAAAGGCCTCGAAGGGCCGGCGACGGTGCAGACCGTCGGTGCGGCCGGCGATCAGAAGCCACTCTCCCTGCCACTGGGCGGCGACGTAGGATTGCAGGCCCGGCATGCCGGGGACGACGACCTCCTCCAGCCGCAGGCTGAAGGCAATACTATCCTGAGCAGAGAGGGTGGGCAGGGCAAAAAAGCTGACGAGACTGAGGCACAGGCCCCACATGAATGCGCGCATGAGCATGGAATAAAAGCGAAAGAGGAGAGGCTGGACCCGTGCACAAAGAAAAAACCGGCGATGCAAGATACACCGCCGGCCGCTGGGGAAGAATGATAGGACGCATACCAAAGGCTGAGTCTTCTCAGCCGGTAAAAAAGCGCGAGCGTGGTGGCTTTGCCACCCGCACGGGCCCCGTGACAACCCCTCATGGTTGTCCCCATAGTACATGGGATACCCAAAGGTACGGGTAGAAAGAGACAACTTGTGTCAAGGTCCAAAATGATTCATGCCTGCCTTGCCTGCGCCCGTCTTGGCACGAGGGCAAAGAATTACCTACCTTGGAAGAGGCAGTGACCTAAGCCAACACCAACCTCCCCCATCTCGTTTCTCGCCTCTCGCTTCTCGCTTCTGGCCTCTCACCATGCGTAGCTTCCTCTCCGGTCTGATGCTGTGCCTGCTGGCCCTTCCCGGGCTGGCTCAGGGGGTGCGGATTGACACCCTTCCCTCGGAACGGGACTACCTGCGGGGCACCGCTTTCCAGGACCTGAGCGAGGCGCTCTGGCTGGCGGTGGGGGCCGGCCCGGCCGACCCCATCGACAGCATCGCGGCGGCCCGCACCCAATGGGTGCGCTACGATACCCAATCGCTGGGGCCAGGGGTACACTGGCTGCGCCTGCGTCTGCGGCAGGACAGCCTGCCGCGACGGCGGCAGGTGGTCCTCACCCAGCGCCCCACCGACAAATTTTTTTTTGGCGTAGTAGCCGGCCGCTGGGAGAGCCGGCAAGCCTATGTCCGGGGGGCCTCTGGCTGGGAGACCTTTGCCCCCGATACCACCGGCCTGGCCCGCGCGCATCAGCGCGATGCCGCGCTGTGGCCCATCTCGCTACCGCCAAAGGCCGTCACAGAGGTATATCTGCGACTCGAGGCCGCCCCGGGTTCCGGTCGGGAGCCGGTTTCGCTCATCCGGATCGACTATGAGGAAGAAATGGCGGCGGAGGCGCGTTCGCAGATGCGCCTGGGCCTTTTTTGGGGCATCATCTGGCTCCAGGCCGCCTACTTTCTTCTCTTCTGGTTTACCACCCGGCAACAGGACTACCTGTATTACCTGCTGTATATCGGGGGAATTGCCAGCCTGTTGCTGGTATACCAGTTTGGCCAACACTGGGAGAACTGGGAAAACTTTGCCTACCTGATTGCCCTTAACTTCTCCGCCTTCGGAGCGCTACGCTTCACGGCCGGCTTTCTGGATATGGCGCGCCTCGCGCCCAAAGGCTGGCGATGGTTACGGCGCTTTTTTGGGCTGCAAGCTGGTCTTGCCAGTGGGGTAGGCCTGGGCTATGGCTTGCTCCAGTTGGGCCCATCCCTGAGCTTTCTGTTCATGGGGATCTCCCTCGTCGGACTGGTCTTCACCTTGCTTTTTGCCCTCTTTCTCCTCCCTGGGCTCACCTGGCGCCTGTACCGCCGGGGCAACAGCCTGGCGGGTTATCTCCTGGTAGCCTGGGTTTGCCTGCTCCTCGGCATCCTGACGCCGGTGGGCATGCTCCTTTCGTCCAGCCTGGGCGTCGAGCTTGAGCGCGTAGACGGGACCCTGCTCCTGGCCATTATCCTGGGGGGTATCATTCTGCAGATGAGCACCATCGCCCTGGGCCTGGGCCGCAAGCAGCGCATGCTGGCCGAGGACAAACTCGCGGCTGAGCAGCAGCTCAACCAACAGCTGCAGGCCGCCAATGCGGCAACCCGCCGCTTTGTGCCCTATGAGTTCCTGCAGGCCATCGGCAAGGAGCGCGTACAGGACGTGCAGCTCGGCGACAGTGCCGAGCACCAGCTCACCGTCCTATTCTCCGATATCCGCGGCTACACCACCCTGTCGGAGCAGATGACGCCCCGCGAAACCTTTGAGTTCATCAATGCCTACCTCGGGGCGGTGAGCCCGCCCCTGCGCACCCATGGCGGCTTTGTCAACCAGTACCTGGGCGATGGCATCATGGGCCTCTTTCTCCGCGCCCCAGAAGATGCCATCAAGGCCGCCATCGGGATGCAAATGGCATTGGATCAGTTTAATGCCCGGCGATCTGTACCCGTCCGGATCGGCATCGGATTGCATACCGGCACCCTCATGATGGGCATCATCGGGGACGGGCAGCGCCTCGACGCGGCCGTGGTCGCCGACGCCGTCAATACGGCCGCCCGCATGGAGGGGCTCACCAAGTACTACGGCGCCAGCCTGCTCATCAGTGAGGCCGTCTACGCCCAGCTGCCAGACCCGGGGGCCTTTGCCCACCGTTTCCTGGCCCGGGTGCGGGTCAAGGGGCGACAGCAGCCCCTGGCGGTGTACGATGTCTTTGCCGCCGATCCGGCGGGAGTGCGCGCCCAGAAAGCGGCCACCCAGGCCGACTTTGACCGCGGGGTAACAGCCTATTATGCGCGGGATTTCGGTGCTGCCCAAACGGCCTTCGAGGCGGTGCTGGCTACCTATCCGGAGGACCTTGCCCCCCAGCGCTACCTGCGCTATCTCGCTCATATTGAGCAGGAAGGCTTGCCGCCTGATTGGGATGGAGTGGAGGATATGCTGGCTAAGTAGGAGAAGTCAGAGGTCAGAGGCGAGAGGCGAGACAAGAAAGGTTTCCGCTCTCGTAGGCCCCTTCGGGCCTATCTCGGTTCTCGGCTCTCATAATCTAATACAGGGAAACGGGGCGGCGGCGGAAGGGTTCAGCTGAGGTCGGAAAAGGAGGGATGTGGATCACACGGCGATTCGGCACCACAGGTACTAAGATAAGCGAAAGAGGCTGCCCCGATCGGGGCAGCCTCGTGTGTATCATGGTTTTTCGGGCAGACTAGCGCATGGGCTCAGCCTTGACGTGTACGTAGGCTTCGGCCTGTACCTTGATCGCTTCGGGCAGGCTGTAGCGCGAGCGAATGACGAGCTTCAGCTGGGCATTTTCCCGCTCCAGGAAATCCATCAGTTGATATTCCTTGGCGGAGGGGGGCAGATCCAAAATGTTGAGAATACCCTCATCAATGCCTTCGATTTCGGCCAGAAGGTGCGGTTCCCCATCGAGGATCATGTAGACCTCGGCGGCATCGGCAAAGCGCCAGCTTTGCTTGTAGTCATCCGGAATCACCAGCCGCATATAGCTGATGGAGGCGGCGGTCATCTGGGTCATGCGCCGCTCCTGCAGTTCGTCGAGCAGCGTCAGCTCAAACTCATCGGACATGATGGTAAACTCCTGAGCCCCCTCAGCGGCGGGCATCTCAAAAGTTGTCTGGAATTCATACTGAAAGGTCATATCAAAGACCTCGTTCAGGCAAGAGGAAAAAAAGAAGGGGAGCAAGAGGAATAAAGGCAGAATCCGTTTCATGACTATTGGTTTTTTGATAAACACAAGTTACGAAACTCAATGCCTTTTTCCTATCAAATATTTCTGTATGTAAAAACAATATCCAAATCTCCTCTCCAAATCATGTTGTATAAGAGGCCGGGAGGGCATAAAAAAAGCCCCCAACCGGCAATAGCTGTGACGCTTTGTCGGTTTGTCCATCCAAAGACGTGTAAGGACTTTCCCCAAAGGTATCCTCTGCCTGGCCGGGCCCAAGGAAATGTTTGCCCGGAATTGTCGCCCAATGGCCCAGAGGGGCCATTTCCCCTGTCCCTTTTCCCGATCTCTTTTCCATATATATGGCTTCCTCTGCTCTCCCTACGTCCTCCCGGCGCGCGTTGCGCGCCCATCGTCGCCGCCTGTGGCTGCTCATCCTGGTGTCGAGTGGCCTCGACATCCTGATCTTCCTGCCCGAGATTCCGGTACTCTTCAGCTGGTTTGGCAGCAGCCTGATTTTGGACGAGCTGATCGAATACTTCATCTCCACCGCGATCGCCCGCAGCCGGCTCAAGCTGCACCCCGGCTACAAGGTAGCCGGCCTGATCCCCATCCCGGGCGTGACCGCCCTGAGCCTGCAGGCCGCCCATGCCCTGATCCGCTCCTGGCGCAAACCCGAGAAGGTCCTGGCCAGCCTGGAGGCTGCGCCGCAATAGCGGCCCTTCCTGTTGTCTCCCGCCGGATTTCCTCTGTATCTTGGGGCCAAAAGCCTATGGCCTCTCGACTCAATGTTTTCTCTGGGGCCCACTGGGAACAGCAAGTGGGCTATGCCCGGGCCGTGCGCATGGGTGATCGGATTGAAGTCGCTGGTACCACTGCCACCGACAAAGAAACCATCCTGCATCCGGGTGATGCCTATGGCCAGACCCGGGTGATCC
>RFHL01000508.1 GCA_003696875.1 Bacteroidota bacterium
GCCAAAGAGGGCGTCGGTGATGGGGGAGAAGCGGCGGAGGTCCGTCGCGACCAGGGTGAGCGGCCCCGCCTGCCGGCGGCGGGCAATGTCGGCCCGGGCCTGGGTCTCTTCGGCTTCGGTTACGCCCTGGGCCTGCCGGTCCAGCCGGCGGATGTGGGCGATCTCCCCGGGGCTGGCCCCGAGGGCCTGCATGGCGGGGATATACCCCCGGTCATTGGCGGCGATGAGCTGCTCTTCCCGGCTGAGGGCGTGGCCCAGGAGGGTGGCGAGCTGCTCCAGGCTGCTGGGCAGGTGGGCGAGCGCGTTGTGGTGGTCGATGCGGTGGTAGGCGGGCGGCGGGGGGAGGTCCTCCTGCAGCTCGATGCCATAGATCGGCCCTGGCCGGTGGAGGAGGTCCTGGTAGGCGCTGAGGTGGGCATTGTGCCATTCGAGCCCTCGGTCAAAGAGGGTCTCCCCCGGCTGATGGCCGTAGCGCAGCAGCAGGGCCTTGATGGTACGCATTTCCAAATCCATGCCACCAAGCAGGAACGTTGTTTCGCCAGGAGGCGGGAGATCGGGTTGCGCCATGCCAGATACAATCGGTTAATCTGTAAGATATGGAAAAAGGGGATAGTCTGGCAAGGAAAATTGTCAGAAGGGTATAAAAAATGTGGAAGGATGGAGCATCGGGAAAAAGATGCCCCGGGCATGATGCCGGGCGACCCAAATAAAAAGCCCCAGCTCGGGGCTGGGGCTTCTGGATGGGCGATGCCGTTCGGGAAAACGAGGTGATCGCTCTCGGCTTCGGGCAGCAGTCGCAGTCCTATCTAAAAGTGGAATGCACTTCGAGAGGGGGTCAATGACTGCGCCATCCAGGCCGGTTGGGTCGCAGTCCTATCTAAAAGTGGAATGCACTTCGAGCTATGAACATCGATTTCAAAATCACAACATGGGGTCGCAGTCCTATCTAAAAGTGGAATGCACTTCGAGGGCCGAGCACGTACGACACTGCCGGCTCGGTATGGTCGCAGTCCTATCTAAAAGTGGAATGCACTTCGAGAACTTCATTTGACAATTGTGCAGATGATTATTGGGTCGCAGTCCTATCTAAAAGTGGAATGCACTTCGAGATCCCTCCGTTCTCGCTGACTGGCACCAAGCGGGTCGCAGTCCTATCTAAAAGTGGAATGCACTTCGAGAAACCCCGCTGGAGTATTTATCTCAAAAGGTAGAAGTCGCAGTCCTATCTAAAAGTGGAATGCACTTCGAGCTTTTCGCTTTCGCGCCCGCTTCGGCAGTGGGGGTCGCAGTCCTATCTAAAAGTGGAATGCACTTCGAGGCTAC
>RFHL01000509.1 GCA_003696875.1 Bacteroidota bacterium
CGGTAACCCTATTCCGTAAACCAGCCCGGGCGGCGGCCCGGGGTGTAAGGCGCACCGCTGCGCTCGAGTTCCTGCTCCAGCTTTTCCACCTCTCCGGCCAGATCGACCAGATCGGTTTTCAGGCTCTCAAACTGACGCTGGGCGATCTGGAACGCCTCCTTCATCGTCCCGGTCGGGGCCGAGGTCGATTCCCAGAGACCCCAGGTGACGATCCCGAGGCGATCGCTCAGCGAGGGCGGCGTCTCAAACTCCCGGGAGGAGAGACTCCGGTCGCCCTCCAGTTCGCGCTCCATGTCGATCAGACGGGTTTCTACCTCCCGGGCCTGCGGCAGCAGGGCGATAGGCGCGGCGGGGGCCTGCTGGATCGCCGCTTTGATATGCTTGATCTTGTCGGTCAGCTCGTCGTGCAGGCGGCTGGCGGCGGTCATATCGCGGGTAAGGGCCGCCACCTCCGACATAAAGGCATCGACGGCCTTGCGGTCCTCGGCTGGCAAGCTGCTATTGCCTAGTAACTTGATGGTGAAGGAGATGGGCTCGGTGAGGACTTTCAGCTCGCCATTGTGGACCAGGGACATAGCCACTTGGTAGGTGCCGGGCATGGCCATATAGCCGCGGTTCTCGCCGTCTATCAGGTTGCTGCCCAGGCGCACCGGGGCCGTCGAGGGGTAGCGGAAGTTCCAGACCGCCCGGTGGGTGCCGCTGCTCGCCGATTCCTTGATGCGGGTAACGACCGCTCCAGCCTCATCGGTGATGGTGAAGAGCAGGTAGGGGGCTTCTTCGTCATCTTCATTGCGCATTTCCTCGAAGGTAGGATAGGGGACGGCCTCGCCCGCCTTGACGAGTTCTTTCTCCCGCTCTTTGCGCTGAGCGGCCAGGGTTTTGGGGGCCTCTTTGAGGTAGTAGGTGAAAACCGCCCCGACGGGCGGGTTGTCGGTGGTGAAGTAGGATTCGCCCTGAAAGCCTTTGCCACCGTAGACCAGGGGCGAGGCCTCGATAAACATCCAGGCGTCCTTGACCGGGAAGATGTGGGCCTCCTGGCTCAGGGTTTCTTCCTGCATGTGTCGCAGCGGGCTGTAGTCATCCAGCACGTAGAAGCCCCGGCCAAAGGTGGCGAGCACCAGGTCATTTTCCCGTTTCTGGATCTCCATATCCCGGACCGCGATGGTGGGCAGCCCGGCCTTCATTTGCTCCCAGTTTTCGCCCCCATCAATGCTTACAAAGACACCAAACTCGGTGCCCACAAAGAGGAGCTTGGGGTCCACATGGTCCTCGGCCATACAGTAGACCGAGCCCCGCTCGGGCAGATCGGCGGCGATGCTGGTCCAGGTCTGTCCCCGATCGGTGCTGCGGAGGATATAGGGCTTGAAGTCCCCGTTTTTGTGGTTGTTAAAGATGGCGTAGACGGTGTTGGCGTCATGCTGTGAGGCCTTGAGCATGTTGACGTAGGTGCGATCGGGCACCCCGGGGAAACTTTCCAGGCGCTGCCAACTTTCGCCCCCATTGTCCGAGATCTGCACCAGGCCATCATCGGTGCCTACGTAGAGCAGTCCCTCCTGCAGGGGGGATTCGTCCAGGGCTACGATGTTGCCATAGATGGAGGTGGAGCGGTTTTTGGCGACGGCATCCATGCCCCACACCCGGCCCATCACGGGCAGGGTGTTGCGGTCCAGCTGCCGGCTCAGGTCCGGGCTGATGGCGGTCCAGTTGTTGCCGCGATCCTCGGAGCGGAAGAGTTTGTTGGCGGCGAAGTACAGGCGGGTGGCCTTGTGGGGGGAGATGAGCAGCGGTGCATCCCAGTTCCAGCGCAGGCCGGGCTCGCCCTCGCCGGGTTGCGGTTGAATGCTGATGTTTTCGCCGCTGCGGCGGTCATAGCGCACGAGGTAGCCATACTGCGCCTGGGCATAGACGATGTTGGGGTCCTCAGGATCCACCTGCGATTCAAAGCCGTCGCCCCCATTGGTGGCGTACCAGTCGCTGTTGGTGATGCCCTGCTGGTTGATGGTGCGGGAGGGGCCCCCGAGGCTGAAGTTGTCCTGCGTCCCCCCATAGATGTTGTAGAAAGGCGTCGCCTGGTCGGTGGCCACCTTGTAGAACTGCGTGACCGGCAGGTTGGGCTTGAACTGCCAGGTGGCGGCAGCGTCCCAGGTTTCGTAGAGGCCACCGTCGCAGCCCATCAGATAGTGGTCCGGATCGCGGGGATCGATCCACATGGCGTGGTTGTCTACATGCTTGTGCCGCTCACCCAGGCGGGAGAAGGTCTGGCCACCATCGCTGGTGACATGGGCATAGGTATCCATCACGTAGACGCGGTCTACGTTGTGGGGATCGCATACGATCTCCTGGTAGTAGTTGCCGCTGGTAGTGAGGTCATTGCGCTTTTGCCAGGAGGCGCCGCGATCGGTCGAGCGGTAGAAGCCGCCCTTATCTCCCTCGGCCTCGGCGATGGCATAGACCACATCTGGGTCTACCGGAGAGATGGCCAGGCCGATGCGGCCCAGGTCGCCGCCGGGCAGCCCTTGCTGGCTTTTTTGCCAGGTCTCGCCCCCGTCCACAGAGCGGTAGAGGCCCGAGCCCGGGCCGCCCCCGATAAAGGTCCATACCTTGCGGGCACGCTGCCAGGTGCTGGCATAGAGGATGTCCGGGTTGCGCGGATCGATGACAATGTCGTTGGCGCCGGTATATTCGTCGACTTCCAGGACCTTGCGCCAGGTCTTGCCGCCATCGGTGGTCTTGTAGAGGCCGCGGTCGCCGCCGTCGGACCAGAGCGGCCCCTGGGCCGCGACCCAGACGGTGTTGGGGTCGTCGGGGTGGACGATGATCTTACCGATATGCTCGGACTCCTTGAGGCCCATGTGTTCCCAGGTGGCACCGCCGTCGGTGGAGCGGTAGATCCCGTCGCCGTAGGCGACGGAGCGCTGGCCATTGTTTTCGCCCGTTCCTACCCAGACGGTGGCCGGGTTGGAGGGGTCCAGGGTGATACAGCCGATGGAGTAGGAGCCCTGGCTGTCGAAGATGGGCTCGTAGGTGGTACCGGCATTGACGGTTTTCCAGACACCGCCGGAGGCGACGGCGACATAATACTCAGCTGGGTCGTGCGGGTTGACGGCCAGATCGGCGATGCGCCCAGAGGTGAGGGCCGGGCCTACGGAGCGAAACGACAGCCCTCCCAGGACACTGCTCCCGAAGAGGGGCTTTTCTTCGTTTTCGGTTTCGGCAGGCTGGGGCTTGCCCCGGCGCTGGGCCGGCAGGGCCGGCATGAGGAGGAGGGCGAGCAGCCAGATCGTCAGTCTCTGCAAGGTCATATAGGTATAAGGTAAAGGATGATTGGATGTCCCGTGGGATCTGGATCCGCAGGGATAGGTGATGCGGATGGAGGGAGGTAAAAATAGGACATATTCGGGAGAATGAAAGACCCTGGACCGGCGGGAAACCCGCCGCGGGCGCTGTAGGGTTGATGCGTTTTTCTTTAGGAAAAGGAGCGGATTCGGCCTTTTCCCCCGAAAAATACGAGCCCTATCGTAAGTAGTGAGGAAATAGCCTATGTAATGAAAGAGGCAAATGTACCTGAAGCGCTTCTGCAATAGGCAGTATATTTATCCATACACAGTTACGAATTAATTCCTTGGGAAATGAAGACGCAGACCCTCTACCGAGAACAGGCTTCAGAGTGGACGGGTTATGCCGGACAGCCAGTCGTCCAGCCGGATCTGGTCCTGTTTTTTGGCGGGACGACCGAGGCGGCGGTGGATGACCACTTCCACTCCCTCAAGGTCCGTTATCCGGACGCCATTGTGGCGGGATGCAGCACGGCGGGCAACATCATCGGCGACGAGGTGCGTGCAGACGAAGATGCCGTGGCGGTTTTGGTCGAACTGGCCTCCAGCCAGGTCCGGTCTCGCTTGATCAGTTGCCCTGAGGATCCCTACAGCGCCGGGCGTCAGCTGGTGGAAGATCTGCTTACCGACGAGCTTCAGGCGATTTTTTTGCTCTCCGATGGTCACGATGTGAATGGCAGCCAACTGGTGGCTGGCATGATGTCGGTGTTGCCGGCAGGGGTCGTCCTCACGGGGGGGCTGGCCGGAGACGGGGGCCGCTTTGAGCGGACGGCTGTCGCGTGCGACGGGCCAGCCCAGGCGGGCCAGATTGCGGCCATTGGGTTTTACGGCTCTGCTTTCCAGGCCTATTATGGCTCTTTTGGCGGCTGGGCGCCTTTCGGGCCGGTACGCTACATCACCCGGGCCAGAGACAACGTCCTGTACGAACTGGACGGGCAACCGGCGCTGCGACTCTACAAGCAGTATCTCGGGGCTGCGGCAGAGGAACTGCCGGGAAGTGCCTTGCGCTTTCCCCTGAATATTTCGCAGCCCGATGGAGAGGGCCTGGGTACGGTACGTACCATTTTGTCCATTGATGAAGAAACACAGAGCCTCACCTTTGCTGGTGATATGCCCGAAGGGTATCGGGCGCAGCTCATGTCCGCAAGCTTCGAGGCCATCATTGAGGGCGCAGGGCAAGCCGCCCAACGGGCTACGGATGGGATTCCGGTTGGGACCGAGCCCCCTCAATTGGCGATTCTGATCAGCTGCGTGGGGCGCCGGATTGTCCTCGGCCACAGGACAGAAGATGAGCTGGAAGCGGTGCTCGAAGCCATGCCCGAAGCCATTCCTACCCTGGGCTTTTATTCCAATGGAGAAGTGGCCCCCCAAGGTCTGAAGACCGATTGCCGCCTGCACAACCAGACCATGACCATTACTTGCTTTTCGGAATCATCATGACCAATCCCCTCCTGGAACGGCAACTCAAGCGTCTGCGCCGTCGCTCTCCCGACGGGGAGATCGATATGGACCAGCTGCTGGAGCTGGTGGCCACGACCTATGAGGAATTGGACCAGGAGCGAAAGCTGAAGGACCGCTCTCTCAGCCTCATGTCTGAGGAAATGCTGGCGATGAATGACCAGCTCCGTCGGCAGACTGACGCTTATGTAGAGCAGATGATGGCGAGTGTGGTGGACGGGATCTTCTCGGTAGACCTCGAAGGGCGCATTCAGGCCTGTAATTCTGCGGCGGCTGAAATCTATGGCTACCAAGCCGGGCAGCTCTCAGGGCTGGACATCCGGCGACTCTTTCGCAATGCCAGCGAAGCGGCAAACGCAGATTGGCTGGAAGCAGATTCCTATGTGAGTGAAGGCAAAGACTTGCTCGGGGTGCGGGCAGGAGGAGGGACCTTTCCCATAGCCTTATCCATCAGCCGGATTACGATAGATCAGCAATCTTTCCGCCTCTTTATCTTTCGGGACATCACCCTGCGCAAGGCAGCGGAGGAGGCCCTGGTGCAGGCCAAGGAGGCCGCCGAGGCGGCCACCCAGGCCAAGTCGGATTTCCTCTCCTCAATGAGCCATGAGATCCGGACCCCGCTCAATGCTGTGATTGGGATGGCCGATTTGCTCATGCAGTCCCATATGTCTCCGCCTGAGGACGAGTACGTACAGACCATCAAGACCTCCGGGGAGTCTCTTCTGGCCATTATCAATGACATCCTGGATTTTTCCAAGGTAGAAGCCGGTAAGCTGGAGATGGAAAGCCTCCCCTTTCACCTTAGGGATTCGGTACAGGCCTCTGTGCGAATGGTGGAGTCGATGGCAGCGAAGAAAGGGCTCAGCCTGTCGGTCAGTCTGGCCGACGACCTGCCCGATCACGTGCTGGGCGACGACCTGCGCCTACGGCAGGTGCTGGTCAACCTGCTGAACAATGC
>RFHL01000510.1 GCA_003696875.1 Bacteroidota bacterium
ACCATGGCCCTCCGGAAGAATGTGTTCAATCCGGCCATCCTCATGCCCCAGGATGACCTCGGTGGCCATGCCACAGAATAGGCCGGTTTCCACCACGCCAATGAGGGCTTTCAACTGTTGATGCAGGGAGATAGGGTCGGGGATCGTTTTGCAATTACAGTCAAGGATGTAGTTGCCGTTATCGGTGAGAAAGGGCCCCTCCGGGCCTTCGCGTCGCTGAACAGGTAGCCCCATGTCGCCCATGCGCTGGGCGGTGATCTGCCAGCCAAAAGGGACCACTTCCACCGGTAGGGGGAAGGCCCCTAGTTGGGGTACGCGCTTGCGTGCGTCGGTGATGACGACCATGCGTCGTGAGAGCGAAGCCACCATTTTTTCCCGGAAAAGTGCCCCACCGCCGCCTTTGATGAGGTTGAGCTGGGGGTCAAACTCGTCGGCTCCGTCGATGGTGAGGTCGAGATAGGGAACCTCATGAGGTTCGCGCAGTTGGATGCCCAGCTCGCTAGCCATTTTAGCGGTTTGACGGGAGGTGGGAACGCCCACAAAGGATAAGCCCCGGGCCACGGCTTCCCCGAGGGCCTGGATCATAAAATAGGCGGTAGAGCCCGTGCCCAGGCCTACCCGCATACCATCCGTGACCAGTTGGGCGGCGGCCTGCCCCGCCTTGGCTTTGCTGTTCATCGCTTGGAATTTCTGGCCGCAAAGGTACGGCCAGAGGGGGTGGGATTCAAGCTTTGTTTGCGGGGGTCTACGGGCGAAAGGCGGGATTTTCAATAAACTGCTGGTCGGTGAGGCTTTCGAGGAAGGCTACCAGGTCGGCCTGCTCGGCCTCGCTCAGGCCGAGGGGGCGCACCAAAGGACTTTGGTTCACATGGCCCTGTCCGCCCTGATTGTAGTGGTCAATCACGGCGGCAAGGTCGGGCAAGTGCCCGTCGTGCATGTAGGGCCAGGTAAGGGCGATGTTGCGGAGGGTGGGTACTTTGAATTTGCCAATGTCGGCGCTGTCGAGGGTGATGCGAAAACGGCCGAGGTCTGCGCCATAATCTCGCTCAGTCCCATTGTTTTCCATGCCATGGGTTGAGAAGTCAAAGCCGCCATGGCAGGCGCTGCAGCTGGTCCGGTCTGAGAAAAATAGGTCCATGCCCCGGACCTGGGCCGCAGAAAGCGCACGGGTTTCCCCCCGCCGATACGCATCGTAAGGGGCATCGCCGCTGATGAGGGTCCGCTGAAAACTGGCCAGGGCCCGGGTAAGGACATAGATGTCCAGATCGCGGCCGTAGGCCTTTTGCGCCAGGGGGTGGTAATGGCTCAGGGTGGCGAGCCGCTCATTGAGCACGGCCGCGTCGATGTCCATCTCGACATGGTTTTCCAGGGGGCCCAATACCTGAAATTCCAGGCTGGGGCTGCCGCCTTCCTTGAAAAACCAGGGGTGGTAGGCGACATTGGTGAGGGTGGGCGAATTGCGAAAGCCCAGCCGGCCTTCAATACCGACGCTCACCGGGTGATGGTCAGCAAAACCTGCCTCCGGCAGGTGACAACTCATACAGGACAGGCTGCTGTCCCGGGAGAGGATGGGGTCATAAAACAAATGTTTCCCGAGTTCCAATCGGCTCACCGTCAGGGCATTATCCTCCGGGATCGGCGGAGCCGGAAAACCGGCTGGCAGATCCAGAACATAAGGGGGGTCAGGCTCCAGATCGGGCGGAGAGTCGGGGCGGCAGCCCAGCAGGGCCAGGAACAAAACGGAAAATAGGAGCAGGCGCATGGGCAAAGGGGAAGGCCGGAGGAGCCAGCTGGCTCCTCCGGCGGTTAGACCTTACTGGACCGAGAATATCGCCGGAATGTTGGCGGCTACCTTGGCGGCCAGCGCCGGATTGTCCCCGGTATGGGTCA
>RFHL01000511.1 GCA_003696875.1 Bacteroidota bacterium
CTCGTGCCATTCGTCCACCACCACGGCGGACAGGGACGCAAAGAAGTCCGGGTGCCGGGCGTTGGCCAGGAGGATGTGCAGGCTCTCGGGGGTGGTGATGAGGGCCTCGGGCAGCTGGCGCAGCTGCCGGCTGCGCTGGGAAGAGGAGATGTCCCCGGTTCGGATCTCGACCCGCCAGGGCACTTCCAGCTCAGTGCAGGCCTCCTCACAGGCCTGCCGGATGTCCTTGGCCAGCGCCCGCAGCGGGGTGATCCAGAGCACCTGCAGGCCTTTGGGGCGCTGGGGGCCGGGCTGGCGCAGCCAGTCCAGCAGGATCGGGATCCAGAGGGCATAGGTCTTGCCGCTCCCCGTGGGGGCATTCAGCAGGCCGCTTTGGCCTCCCAGATAGCGGGCGAGGACTTCTTCCTGAAAGGGAAAAGGCGTCCAGTTGCGACCGGCATACCAGTCCCGGGCCTGCTGTTGCAGGCTCGGGGATAGCGGAGGGGCGGGCTTCAGGACATCCATTGGGAAGCTCAACCCCCGGGGCGCTGCCTTTGTTCGGGCACGCTTGTCCTGACAGATACCACGATGCTTCGAAGGATTGGCACGCTGGGATAAGGAGCTGAATAACAGATGTTTTTGGTACGGGATTGGCTCTTTCCCTGGTGTACGCACAAGCTCATCTTTTTACCCACTGCCTCTGCTTAACACTTACCGATTAGCGATCCGACCATGAAACGAATCACCTTTTTCCCCTTCGCTTTCCTCTTCATGCTGATCACGAGCCCCACTCTCGCCGGCGATCTGATCGTGAGGAGCCAGACCGATGTACCCATCTTCGTCTCCGTCAACCGCCACCTCGCCAACCGGCAGCCCCGGCATGAAGTACGGCTTCGGGATTTGAACCAGCGCTTTGTGGACCTGGAGGTCAGCTTCCCCCGCCGGCATATGCCGGCGCTGCGGGCCGACCGGGTGCGGGTGCACCCGGTTCACCCCACCATCGTTGAGGTCCACCAGGGTCGCTACGGGGATCTGGAGCTGGTGGTGGTCGAGCAAAGACCCGGCGGAAACCCACACGCGGGCTACCCCCTGCCTCCCCGTCCCTACGACAGCCCTGGCTACTACGACCATCCGGCTCAGCCCTATGGCATGCCCATGGCGATGTCTCCGGCCGAGTTTAGCCAGCTGCGACGCAGCCTGCGGCAGGTAAGTTTTGAAAATGACCGCGTTGCCCTGGTCCGGCAGGCCCTCAGCCACCGCTTCGTAAGCACCGGGCAGGTCGCCGGCATGCTGCGCCTCTTCACCTTCGAGCGCAATAAGCTGGAGGTCGCCAAGATGGCGTACCACCGCACCGTAGACCCCGAAAACTACTACCTGCTGCACGAGTCCTTTACCTTCCGCAGCAATGCCCGGGAACTGCAGCACTATGTGGAAAGTCACCCGCCGGCCGTCGCTGCGCCCGCCTGCGCCCCCGAACCCCGGCCACAGCCGCGGCCTCAGCCCCACCTTCCCGGTCGCCGGCAGCCCCGCCGGGCCTGGTAATCCTCAAGAATAAGTTTTTGTTCCGGTTAGTGTTCCATTCTATGCAGGAGGCCGTCTCGCTCGCGAGACGGCCTCTTAGGGTTGGGTACCTCACCCCCGCCGGGCGGCGCCCGGCCGGCCATCCTGATGCGGCGCCAGATGCGCCTGTCCGGGGGGAGAAATCAGAAACAGCATAGCCACAAGACTTGGCGGTGGAGAGATGCGCATCGCGTGCCAGGCGTTCACACCAGAAAAGAGAGAGGCATTCGGCAAAAGGTTTGACATTTGTGTATCTTTCTGCCCTTAACCAAAATCTTTCTGGCGATGAAACAGCTTCTACCCCTCGCCCTCCTGTTGCTGGCGAACATGTTTCCCTACCTCCCTGCCCAGGCCCAGCGCAGCTGCGGCACCGACGAATACCTCGCCCGCATCCTGCAGGACCCCGCGCGGGCCCAGGAGTACGAAGCCCACCAGCGGTTCATCCAGTCCTATATCCAGCAGCATGGCGATGCCTTGCGTGACGACGATACCGTCTACACCATCCCGGTGGTCTTTCATGTGGTGTACAAAAACGCCACCGAAAATATCGCTGATTCTCAGCTTATCTCCCAGATAGAAGTCCTCAACGAAGACTTTCGCCGCCTCAATGCCGACACCGTCAATACGCCGCTGCCCTTCAAGAGCGTAGCTGCCGACGTGCGCATCGAGTTTTGCCTCGCCAGCTTTGACCCGGATGGCAATCCCACCACGGGCATCACCCGCACTCAAACCACCGAGCCCAACTTCAACACCAACGACCGGGTGAAGTTTGACAGCACCGGCGGCAAAAACGCCTGGCCACGTGACCAATACCTCAACTATTGGGTCTGTGATCTGGGCGGCGGCCTGCTTGGCTATGCCTCCGGCATTGGTGGTGGGGGCAATCCCGCCACCGACGGCGTCGTGATCGGCTACAACTACACCGGCCGCGTGGGCACCCTCGCCGCTGACTTTGACCTGGGCCGCACCGCGACCCACGAGGTGGGTCACTGGCTGGGCCTCAGTCACACCTGGGGCGCCGGCGGCTGTACCGCCGACGATGGCGTCGCCGACACGCCCCCCCAAGATGCGCCCAACTACGGCTGTCAGACCTACCCCTTCATCAGCTGCAACAATGGCCCTACCGGCGACATGTTCATGAACTACATGGACTACAGCGACGACATCTGCTTTAATCTCTTCACCCTGGGGCAAACGGCCATCATGCGGGCCACCTTCGCTCCCGGTGGCAACCACCACGCGCTGCTTTCCTCCCAGGGCTGCGTCAACCCCGCCTATAACGACATCGGCATCTCCCAGATTCTCGCTCCCGATACCACCGAGTGCGGCGGTAGCTTTGATATTGTCTTCACCCTCTTCAACTATGGCGAAAACGTCGTCGATACCGCCGACATCGTCGTCGAGGTCGATGGCGTCGCGCTCGGCACCGTCAACTGGAGCGGCACCCTGCTCCCCGGCCATGGCCAGAACGTCACCTTCACGCCCGCTTCCCCCATTGCCCCCGGCCCGCATAACCTCTTTATTTACACCGATGGCGTGAGCGGGCAACTTGACCCCGACAACCTCAACAACGGCCAAATCGCCATCTTTGAAGTTCTGGACAACCTCGGGCAGCCCATTCCCTATCTCGAAGGCTTCGAGACCGGGATCTTCCCTCCCACTGGCTGGACCATCACCAATCCCGACGGTGGTGCTACTTGGGAGCAGACCTCCCTCGCCTCCAAGACCGGCAATGCCTCCATCCGGATGGAAAACTATACCTACGACGCCATCGGCGAGGCCGATGAATTTGTCCTGCCCGACCTCGACCTGACTCCCTTCAACCGGGCCGGGCTCTCCTTCTGGGTTGCTTACGCCAAGTATGGTTCCAATACCGGCTTCTCAGACACCCTCGAAGTCTGGGTCTCTGGCGATTGTGGCAAGACCTACGAGCTTGCCTACAAGCAGTTTGACGGTGGCCTTGTCACCGCCCCCGCCACCGCCAGCCCCTTCGTCCCCAATCAGTGGCAGTGGCGACTGGAGTGGGTGGATCTCAGCGACTACACCAGCAATACCGGCGTCTCCATCAAGTTTCGGCATATCACCAACTACGAAAACAACCTCTATCTCGACAACATCAACATCGGTGAGATCTTTGCCCTTGGCGTAGACAATCCCGGCGCCGAAACCTTTGCCCAGGTATGGCCCAATCCTGCCCGGCATCAGCTACAGCTGCTGCTCGCCCACGAGCGGCCCGCCCCTGCCACCGTGACCCTCTATGACCTCAGCGGCCGGCAGCTGCGGCAGGTCAGCATCTCGGCTGCCGCCTCCGGCGAGGTGCAGACCCTCCCCGTGGGCGACCTCGCCCGGGGCCTCTATCTGCTGGAAATCCAGCAAGACGGCCGCCGGCAGTTGGAGCGCGTACAGCTGGATTAAATAGGGATCTCGCTTCCCGCCACCCAACATCTCCATTCCAATGCGGGCGTGACCCCCACCCGGCCAAGGCCGCGTGGGGGTCGGGTGCTTTCGGGCTCCGCTTCGCTGCGGTCGCTTGCTGCGCGCGCGACTGCCCCTGTCGCCCCCTCACGCCGCCGCAAGCCCTCCCTCGGTACGCCTGCGGCGACAGAGATCGCCCTGCTACGCCCTGCCAAGGGTGTTGGTAGGCTAATAATCAGGCGCTTGAAGGAAATCCCAGTCATGTGGTGTCTACCTAACATTAGGTAGGTCACCTGTCCATTTTACCCAAGTCGGGGTATTGTACGCATGGGGTGCGCGCTTTTTCTTGCAGGTGCTTAGAATGAGTCTAAATAAAAGAATATGCGTCCACTTCGTTTTCCTCTGATTCTGGGCAGCCTAATGGCGCTGCTGTTGCTGACCTGCAAAGGGGAGCAGCCCTTACCAGATCTGACCATTCCCGACCAGTACGACGGCAGCACCTTTGCGGCCCATACCGCTGACGAACAAGGCCTGCTAGACCAGCTCAGCACCCTCACCAACCTGATGAAGACCGGCCGGACGGGGGCCACCGTCTCTGCTTCGGACTTGCGGGACGCCTGGAATCCTGGCGGCACCATCATATTGCCCAACCGCACCCGGGCCGAGTATGCCGAGGCCATTGCCGATCCCGGCGGCTGGCTTGACCAGCTCGCCGAGGCGAGCGGCGGGACCTACGACCCCTTCGATCCCAACAGCCCCGGGGGCGTGTACGGCGGCTACCTCTTTGCCCCCGGCGGCATCGAACTCGAGCAGCGCATCGAGAAAGGGCTCTTCGGTGCGGCGCTCTTCGAGCACCTGCGGCAATTGCCCCTCTCGGAGGGAGACCCCGCCATCGCCGATCAGGCCCTCGCCATCTACGGCACCAGCCCGCTCTTTCCCAACAGCGACAACGGCAGCCTGCACAGCATACCCGATGCCTTCCTCGCCAAGTATGCCGCCCGCCGTGACCAGAACGATGGCAATGGGCTCTATACCCAGATGCAAGAAGCCCTGATCTATCTCCAGGCCGCCCTGCAGGCCGGCCCTGAGTACCGCAATAGCTGGGGTGTCGCCTGGGAGCAGGTGCTCACCCTCTATGAGCGGATTACCGCCGCCACCATCCTCAACTACCTGCACAGCAGCATCGCCGCCTTTAGCAGCACCAATCCCGACGAGGCCACCCTGGCCGGGGGGCTACATGCCCTGAGCGAAGCGGTGGGCTTTCTGCATGGCCTGCGGGGCCTGCCCCGCGATTGCATTGGCACCTGTCCGGGTCTCTCCGACCAGGAGATCGCCGACCTGCTTACCCTGATGGAGGCACCCATCGACGGGCCTGCCCGTCTGGATCGATTTGTCCAGGAGCCCTTCACCTATGTGCCCCAGTTGCAGCAAGCGCTGGAGGATCTTCAGGTGGCTTACCAATTCAGTGATCAGGAGGTGAGCGACTTTCGTTTCAATTGGGTCAATGAACAAGGCCGCTAAACCATGAGCAGGATGCAGTCTATCACGAAGCAGATTTTCCCCTTGTTGCTTATCCTGGGGCTGGCCGCCTGCAAGGGCGGCGAGACGCCGCCCCCGCCCGATACCTTTGACCGGGGGGCCATGCTCCGGCACTGGAGCGAGACCCTGATCCGGCCGGGCTATGCCGCTGCGACCACCACCGCCGCCAGCCTGCTGGCGCAGGTCGAGGCGCTGGACGCAACAGCCGATACCAGCAGCCTGCTGGCCGCCCGCTTAGCCTGGCAGGAGGCCGCTACCGCCTGGCAGGCCGTACAGTTCTATGACTTTGGCCCGGCCGAAAACAGCTTCGGCACCCTGCTTGAGGACCTGGGCACCTTCCCGGCCGATACGGCCGGGATCGAGGCCTATCTCACCGCAGGCGACACCACCCTGGCCAATTTTGACCGGGACACCCGCGGCTTTGCCGCGCTGGATTACCTGCTCTTTGCGCCGCAAGGCGGCTCGGTCGGCACAACCGCCGCCCGCCTGGGCGGGCCGGGGGGCGCGCCCAGGCGGGCCTATCTGCGGGCTGTGGCCCGGGACCTCCATAGCCGGCTGGCGGCCGTCGAGGC
>RFHL01000512.1 GCA_003696875.1 Bacteroidota bacterium
AGACCCAGATCTTATGAGTGGCCGATTCCAATACATAGACGCCCGTTTCTAAGGGATCGGCAGAAAGAAAGCGCATGCCCTGCAGGAGTTCCAATGTGGTCTGCCACACGCGGCCACGGCTCTTGGGTACCCATGGATAGACATTGCGGGCAATGCCCGTGCTGTAAGCGGTGTCGAAATGGCCCCAGATGAGGCTCATCTTGCTGACCACCGTATGGCTGTCGCTGCCACAGACGCCCAGGTGGTCCCAAATCATGGTGAGGAGGTGCTTGGCAGCCGTATCTTCGGGCACGGGCTCCTGGTGGGCTTTGTAATTGAACTCCGAAGCATAGAACGCGATCTCCCGCGTGATGCCGCAGGTTTTCTTGATGGAATTAAAATTGCTCTGGGCCGAAAACTTGTACTTCGTCACAGGGGCATACTTCCCGAAGTAGGTATGCAGGTCGATGCCGTCCAGGGTGCCGTCATTGAGCAAGGGCGCGATGGCGCTTCCGTAGCCTCCGAGGGTGTAGTCGCTGAAGGCATTGGCCGACATGAATCCGCCCGGAATGACGCGAAGGGAGTCGTGGATGCTGTGCACTCCGTCTGCCAGGCCCTGTAAAGCGGTTTTGTATTCGTCATAGCCGATGGCATTGCTGTCTCTGCGCATGGCATCGGGCTCGTTGAAGGCAGAAAAGAGGGTGACGCCCCAATCGCTGATGCCCCGGGCGCTGCCCCAGGTGCCCCCCGGCCCGTAGTGCGCGGCAAAGGCCGACCCAATGGCATACCACTTGTCGTAATCTCCTACGGGTGTGCCGTATTGTTCGAAAAGAATCATCGGCCGGACGCCATATTCGTAGGCCAGCCCCATCAGGCTGTCCATCGCGTGGACATTCACCTGCCCGTTTTGCCAGTACTTGTTGGGATAAATGTTGAAGCGGGCCATCCCTTCGCCCAGTTCGTTGAGAAGGCGCATTTGATCCCACTCCCGGGTCGTGACGCGGCCATTGGTGAAGTTGCCCGCGCCCATGCGGGCGGGCAAGGCATTTTGTGCTTCGAGCGAAATGAAAGCAAGCAGAAGAAAGGCTAATATGACGAAATTTTTCATGGCGAAGGGTTGAAATGAAATAAAGGAAATCTCT
>RFHL01000513.1 GCA_003696875.1 Bacteroidota bacterium
GTGACGGATCTAATAGGACACATGAGATGCTTCGCTTCGCTCAGCATGACAATCATCGATTGGAGCCATTCAAAGCGATTTTTATCCAAAACTCACGTTAAACAAAGTGCAATTGACTGATAGCCAGATAAATTAGCCCTTCTTCAGCCGGCCAAAGCCATGCGTAATCTGACCCCAGAAGCTGGCAGGGTAGGTTTTAAGGCCCGGGAAACCCAGCGGGATATCGCGCCCATCAAAGGGGATGTAGTCGGTACGGAAAATATAATCCCAGATGGCCAGGGTAATACCAAAGTTTACCCCTTGGGAACGGTCTTCGGGCAGGTCATGGGCGTGATGCCAGATGTGCATCTCGGGGCTGTTGAAGAGCACCTTCATGTATGGTCCCAGTACCAGAGCCCCGATAGTGGCACCGCCCAGGGCCGTACCCAAATCGGCCCACCAGGGCCAGGCAGCCTCGGTGGTCACGACAAAAAAGGCGGCGAGTCCGCCCACCAGGGCCCCGCTTACGCGACCGCTCACCTGAAAATTGGCGTGGTTGTAGTGGCCCCAGGCCAGGGTGAAAATGTGAATGAGGAAAAAGTCGTGCAGCCCGACCCCGAGCAGAGCGAGGGGCAGATACTCCACCGTCCGATACACGACGGTCTCCATCCAGTGATAACGCAGATGTGCCGCAAAGCCCATTTCAGCCACCGAATGGTGTAGCTTGTGGAACTCCCACAGCCGAGGCGAGGCGTGTAACCAGCGATGTACCCACCACTGTACGAAATCCCGGACCAGAAAGCCCGTCAGCAGCACACCCCACTGCGGCCAGGTATGCATCGGGTTGCTGGCCTGCAGGTCAAAGCCTGTCAGGGACTTGATGCCATCATTGAACAGGGTAACCACGACCTCCGAGGAGGCATTGTAGACGATGAGCGAAAACAAAAAGAAATTAAAGAACATGTAGAAGGCGTCCAGCCAAAAATCCTTCCGAAAGCGGGCTTGCCCCGCCCGCCAGGGGCGCACCAGCTCTAGTCCAAAAAAGAAAGCCGAGACCAGTACCAGCATCCAGAAGTAATTTTTCCAGATAGGTTCAGTCTGAAAGGTGATCTCCTGCCACAGATAGCGGGCGTAGCCTTTATAACCGTTGACAAATGCTTCCCAATACATGTTTTATCGTTGGTGATTCATGGTTCGAAAAAAAACGCTTTTTCTGCCTGACTTCTGACCGCCGTTGAAAAACGTGAAATCCCGAGTATCGGGAACTTCTGGTCTCTGACTTCTCACTCAATCACATACCATTCTTCAACGGTCAATGGAGCCCTACGGCCCTGATCTTCAGGGCCATAGTGTGTCGCCAGATAGGCGACGATTTTATCCTCATTTTCGCCCAGATCCCAGAGGTTCTGGGTCTCTTGCATCCAGTGGATCATCTCTCGCCACCCGCTCTCGGTGGCGCGGTTTTGCAGCACCAGCCTGGCAGAGTGACAGGCCGTGCAAGTGGTGCTGACCAACTGGTAATCGCCTTCGGCGATGAAACCGGTGGCCACCTCAATTCCGTCTACCACCTCCGGCGCAGGCGCCGGAATTGGGGGTAGGGGAGGGGCCGCCTCCGCGATGGCGGGCTTAGGCTGTAGCCACTCCGGATGGTCGAAGACCAACAGGACGGCAAAGCCAGTCAGCACCGCCAAACCGGTGAGGGTCAGGGCCATGACAACCAGCCGATAGTAAAAACGATCCCGCATAGCTTCGTTGCTCGATTCTTATTTGCTCGTTCGGAGTACAGGGAAAATCAGACGACCTTGATGGCAATGCGGTGGCAGGCATTGTTGAGATAGCCGCGGGGATTCCAGCCAGGCAGGACCATAGGCTGGGCGATGCCCTCGGTATCGGTAGCCCGGGCCCAGATCTCGTAATACCCTTTCTCGGGAAATCGCACGTTCCCTTCCCAGAGCTGCCAGGCCAGCCGGTTGGCGGGGGCTTGCAGGCTCACGACCTGCCAGGTAGCCCCAAAGTCAATGGATACCTCCATGCGCGCTACGGCGCGCTCGCCGGCCCAGGCCTTGCCCCGCACCTTCAGTTCGCGGCGCCCTTGCAGGATGCCCCCATTTTTGGGACTGGTAATCACGGACTTAACTGGCATCGATTCGATGATGCACATGTCCTCGTCGGCGACCTCCGTGCCAGGTGCGACCGGCTTGCAAGGCACGCGATAGGATTGCCCAGTCATCTTGGGGCCATCGTGAACCTGGTTGCGCACCACGATTTTGGCGAGCCACTTACCCGAGGTTGAGGCGGGCCAGCCGCCGAAAACCAGCCGCAAGGGGTGGCCATTCATAAGGGGAATGTCCTCACCATTGACGGCCCAGGCGATCAGGGACTCATCCTGCAGCGCCTTGGCGATGGGGACGCCCCGGGAGATGACCACCTTGTCGGGGTCGCCGCTCAGGTGGGTGTCCCGGCCATAGTATCCGATATAGACGGCATCATCCTTGAGGCCGGCGTCCTCCAGGACGTCGCGCAGAAGCACACCGGTCCATGCGCTACAACTTACTGCGCCAGTGGTCCACTGGTTGCCCTTAGCAGGGGGATTGAACTCAGCCCTGCCATTGCCCCCGCATTCCAGTACCAATTGGTAGGTGTGGTGACTGAAGCGTTGCTTGAGCTCGGCCAGGGTGTAGGTTTTAGGGGTACGTACCGACTCCCCCGCAATTTCGAGGGTCCATGTGGCCGTATCCACGTTCTCGGGTGGGAGACCGTTGTTTCGGATAAACATGCGGTCGGCCGGTGTGATGGCGTCATCCAAAAGGTGGGCAGGGGTCTCAACGTTCCAGGGCCGGTCATTCAGAATGGTCAGGCCGGGATGCTTGCCCTTGATCGGAAAAGGGTCATCTGTTTCCAAAATGCCGGCTGGAATCAGCCCCGCCGGCATGTGGTCGGCAAACACAATCCTTGCCCCCAAAATGGTGCCCATGAAAGCCAAAGCGCCGTTTTTCAGGAAGCCTCTGCGGCTGCGGGGATCGCTCTCCCGTCCCCAGATCAGTTTGTCTGCTTCCAGCGGATCTTCAGCGTAGAGTGCTCGCAGGCCTTTTCGGATATTTTTTTTCATGTCTAATCAATATGGCGCCAGGAAGCTACGAAGATACAAACCGAAGAAAACAATACCAATTTATCATAATATCTTAATATGTATCCATTTTTGAGTTTTCCTTGCTGTAGGATTCGGGGAATTTAATCTAAATTGTCCCCTATGGACCACGCAGCGCTGGCACATCACATCTGTAAAGATCTTGTTTCCCTCGGGCTTAGGGAAGGGGATACCTTATTGGTACACAGCTCGTTGCGTAGCATGGGGCAGCCCACGCCCAACCCGGAGGCCGTTGTTAGCGGGCTTCTGGCGGCCCTGGGGCCGCAGGGGACGCTCCTCATGCCGGCCCTCAGCTATGAAGCCGTAGGTCGGGATCAGCCTTATTTTGACCTGGAGAAAACCCCGTCCAATGTAGGAAGTCTGCCAGAATACTTCCGCCAACGCACTGGTACACAGCGTAGTATTCATCCAACACACTCCGTATGCGGGGTAGGGGAGCGGGCAAGCGAAATGCTGGGCCTGCACCAGCGGGACCACAGCCCGGTGGGGCTGCATTCGCCCTTTCGCCTGCTGCCGGATTATGGTGGAAAAATCCTCATGTTGGGTTGCGGGCTACGGCCAAACACCAGTTTTCACGGCATTGAGGAACTGTTCCGGCCGCCGTACCTGCTGGGTGAGCCGTACACGGTTTATATGTCGACACCGGAGGCGCAGTGGTCGTTTTTGTACACGCCCCATGACTTTGCGGGCTATGTGCAGCGCTACGACCGCTTGGCAGAGTTTCTGTCACCGCCAGCACTGGTACGCGGCCAGGTATTAGCCGCCGAGGCTTGGCTCATCGATGCTGCGGCCATGTGGGAAGCAGGCAAGCAAGCCTTGGAGAAGGATCCCTTTGCCTTTGTAGAAGCAGAGGGCTGAGTAGGGGGTTAAAACTTGGGCGCACCTCCTCTTTTATTTAACATAAGATAAATTATGAGACAAAAGGGCCATGTAGTATAAGCGTATTTGGGGGAAGCTGCTTGTTCTCCGGCCAGCAGGGCCGGAACCAGAACTAGATCTCTCCGAGATTTAACCCCCCAAAAGTACCAGAGGA
>RFHL01000514.1 GCA_003696875.1 Bacteroidota bacterium
GTAGCCGCCCATGGCCAGGCCGCGTGAACGGGCGGGTACGGCTTCGGCGATGAGCGCGCCGATGGAGGTGAAGGCCAGGGCCATCCCGGCGCCCAGCAGGATGGCGCACAGCACGAATTGCCACAGGTTGGCGGCCGGGCCGAATCCGGCAAGGGCCACCGCGGTGGCAAGGACCCCGGCGACGACCAGATACGCGCGGGACGGCACGCGGTCGCTCAGGTGGCCGAAGGGCACGCGCGCCAGCGCGTTGCTCAGGCCTTGAGCGAAAAAGATGAGGCCGATGTGGGTGATGGGAACCCCGGCTTCGCGGGCGTGCAGGGGAATGAAGGTCACGAACATGCCGAGCCCGAAGCAGCCCCCCAGGGTGACCAGCCAGCAGGCCCAGAGTGCGCGGTTGTGGCGTATGTCCCGGCGGGTTCCCACCGGGGATTGGGAGGGGGCGGTGCCGGCACCCAAGCCCAAGGTGCCCGGGAGGAACAGCGCGAGAGCAAAGAGTAAGACGAGGGTGAGGATGCCCGAGGCGAGGAACACCTCCTCATAGCTCCTTTGTCCCGCCACCCAGGTTCCCACGGCGGGTCCCACGCTCATCCCTGTATACAGGGCCGTCGTGTACCACCCGTAGGCGCGTCCCAGGTGGGTTGCCGGGGCGACGTCCGCGACGTAGCTCATCATGGTCGGTCCGTAAGTCGCGAGTCCGATGCCAAAAAAGACGTAAACGATGGCGATGTGCACGGGCGTTGTCGTGTAAACGAGAGCAAAACAGGTCGCCGCCAAGAGCAGCAGCCCGGCGGTTGCCATGCTCTTGCGTCCCAATCGATCGGCCAGCAGTCCCAAAGGAAAAGAAAGGAGCCCGGCCGTGAAGAAAAAGGCAGAATTGATGAATCCCACCATCGGCGTGTTGGCTCCCAGGCTTTTCGCATAGAGCGGAACGATAGGTATGCGCATGTAGGAAGCTACGTAAAAACCGAACGTTACCAGGCACGCTACGGTCAGCGGGAACACA
>RFHL01000043.1 GCA_003696875.1 Bacteroidota bacterium
CTTCTGGGCCCTGGCCCTGGACCGAAAGGCGGACTACGAAGCGGTGGACATTCCCATGCTGCCGGTCACTCACGGGGATGCCTACACCCGCTGGCACATCCTGTTCTACACGCTGATCCTCTTTGCCGGCAGCCTGCTGCCATTTGCCATTGGCATGAGCGGACTTCTGTACCTGGTTGCTGCCATAGCGCTCGGGGGCGGCTTCATCTACTGGGCGGTGGTGCTGTTGTTGAACCGGAACCCGAAGGCGCCGCTGGAAACGTTCAAGTACTCCATCCTCTATCTAGCGCTTCTGTTCGTAGCACTCCTGGTGGATCACTACCTGGTGGTGGCCGGGATCGGCGTGGTGGTCGATCCCCAGGCCACCGTGGCGCTTGCCAGCGTGAACGTCTGAGCCGGTGAGCGGCCTCAGGCTGACCGTTGCCCTCTGCCTCGGCTTCATCGCCGTGGTGGTCGGTCTGTTCGTCTATTCGGTGACCCGCACGCCCCTGGTCTCCGAGGAAGCGCTGCGGGAGCAGGGCGTCGTCCTCCTGCCCCGGCCCCGGGAGCTCGAGCCCTTCTCTCTTACCACGCACACGGGTGAGCCCTTCACGTTGGATGACCTCAGGGGACGCTGGACTTTCGTGTTCTTCGGCTTCACCCACTGCCCGGACATCTGCCCCACCACGATGAGCGAGCTGGGTAAGGCCCGTCGGCGCCTTCAGGAAGACGACGCGTTTCAGGGCGTGCTGGTGACGGTGGACCCGGAACGGGACACTCCGGAACTGCTGGCAGAGTACGTCACGGCCTTCGCGCCCGATTTTCTTGGCGTCTATGGCTCGCGCGAGGCAATCGCCCAGCTGGCCACCCAGGTCAACGCCACCTTCGCCAAGGTGCCCGCAATGGGTGCCGACGGTCGGCCGGACCCCAGCACCTATCTCGTGGATCACTCGGCCAACGTGGTCATCATCAATCCGTACGGCCACTACCACGGCTTCATCAAATACCCGCAGCAAGCTGATACCATAGCCGCAGCTTTCCAGACGCTCTCGGCCCATTTCTGAACTCAGACGACCAGCAGGGAAGTCCTCCAGTAGCGGATCGGCGGATCCGGATCACGGCGAGCTGAGCCGCCGCTACCGGCAGGTCCGTGAGACAACGGAGGCTCTGTGCGCGCCTCTGGCAGTGGAGGACTTCGTCGTCCAGCCCATGCCGGATGTGAGTCCGCCCAAGTGGCATCTCGCACATACGAGCTGGTTTTTCGAGACGTTTCTGCTCAAGCCGTATCTCGGTGGCCATGAGTCCTTCCATCCTGACTTCGAGCACCTGTTCAACTCCTACTACAACGGGGTTGGGGAGCCGTTTCCCCGCGCCCGGAGGGGAGATCTGTCC
>RFHL01000515.1 GCA_003696875.1 Bacteroidota bacterium
CCAAGATTGTAGGGTCATATAGCTGGAGAGGGTGCATATATGCTGAAAGAATTGCTTGCGCGATCCGACTTTGGTCCAGATCAGGCGGAACTTTTCCCAGGCCAGGAAGCAGAATGTGTGGAGGAGGAATGCGAGGATGTTAAGAGACAGGAGGGTATTGGCCAGGTGGCGGTGGCCGTGTCCGAAGCTGTGCTCAATGTGGTAGCCTTGGTTCTTGAGGGTGTTGAGGTTTTCATTTTCGACCTTCCAGCGGGCCCTGCCTGCCTGTGCAATGGCTGCGGCATTGTGGAGGTCGATGGGGATGGAGGTGATAAAGGCATTTTGGTAGACCAGCTGGTCTTTGCGGTCAAACACGCGCATCTCGATCCAGTTCACCGCCATGGCGTCTTTCCCTTCACGAATGGGGAGCTGGTTCATGTAGCGCAGCTCGACGCGCTGGCGCTTGGCGGCCTGGCCCTCAAAGAACTGATGGGTCTGAAGCATCTGGTTTTGTCCCATCAACTCGACCTCTTCATAGAGGGTCTTATGCGATTGGGGCTTACAGACGAAGATAAAGTCCATTTGCTGCGCCTGGACGAAGGCACAAAAGGGCTGGTGGGCGTACAAGTCATCCCCCAGCACGGCGACATCCAGCGGTGCATAGGTCGCGCCGTGGGCGGTGAGCCAGCGTTTGGCGGCATTGAGCTCGCAGTCTTGCTTTTCCTCCCCATCCTGCGGCATGATGGCTTCGGGCAGGAGCGAGAGCACCTCTGAGCGCCCCGGGCGCACAAAGCAGGGCGTAATCACGCTATGGTAGTACAGTCTCGCCCCAGAAGACAGGCTCTTTGAGAGGCAGTGATCGCAGCACTTCTTCTCGCTGCGGATCGTCCAGGTACCATCAAGCGCCAGGAGCATCTTGCCCAACTTCGGCCGGAAACCCTCTACCAAACCCAGAGACTTCATTTCCTGAAACAGATACTCATAGCTGCCCCTCAGCTCCGAAGGGGCAACATAGTCCAGTTGCTCACGCACAACTCCCTCGCCGGGGATCCGATCAATCCCCATCAGATGTTGCAGGCTGCTGTCGCCTTCCTCTTCGTACAGCTGCCGCTGATGCGACAGATACGAACCACTCTGAAAGAAAAAGACCGAAAAGGCCGTCAGGGCTATGTCCGACATGCTGTACTGCACATTACGACCCCGGCGAAGGTCGCTCAGGCCGGAGAACTGGCTCCGAAGTACTTCCAAATGGGGGCGAACGGATTCCACAGATCAAGCTTTCTTTCCAAAGTCTGGATTTTTTTCCTAAATCCGAAACTGCTGGATATGTACGACCGCGTGTTTCAGCCCAACCAGCAGTATGGCATGGTCTCGCGCGTCTGGGGCAACAGCTATGACAACGGCACCTTCTGGACCAGCGACATCGCCGCTTCCTATGGCATCGAGATGTATCCCATCCACGGGGGCTCGCTTTATCTGGGCCAGGACAGCGCCTACGTGGCCGATATCTGGGCCGAAATTGAGCAGTATACCGGCATCCTCACCAACGAAGCCAATCCTAACCTCTGGCACGATGTGAAGTGGAAATACCTGGCCTTCGTCGATCCCGCCCAGGCCATCGCGATGTACGACAGCTATCCCGAGCGGGATCTGAAGTTTGGAGTGTCGGATGCCCAGACCTACTACTGGCTGCACGCCATGAACGTGCTCGGCCGGGTGGATGCCACCCTCACCGCCGATCACCCCCTCGCGGCGGCCTTCCGGCTGGACGGAGAGACCACCTACGTGGCTCAGAATTATGGCGACAGCCCGATCGTGGTGACCTTTTCGGACGGCTTCAGCCTGCCGGTGCCACCCCGGCAACTGGTAACGAGCAAAGACATCGACCTGAGCGGCGCGCTCACCAGCAGCTTTCCCGCCGCCTATCCTGGCGGCAGTGTGGAACTGGTGGCTACCGTCGATGGAGGCACGCCCACCAAGGTGGCTTTTTACGACGGGGAGACCCTCCTCGGAGAGGTCACGCAGGCCCCTTCCACCCTCACCGCAGCGAATCTCACCGTGGGTCGCCACGGCTTCTACGCCCGCCTCTACGATGGGACCGATTTTAGCCTGACCAACTTTGTCGAGGTGCTGGTGGGTGAACAGCGGTCCTATTTTGGTACGCCCAAGGCGCTGCCGGGTAGCTTTCAGGTGGCGGAGTATGATTTCTTCGAAGGAGGCAAAGGGCAGGAGATCGCCTACCGGGACCTGAGTCTGGGTAACAATGGCGACTTTCGTCCCGAAGAGGATGTAGATGCCGAGACCGATGTCAATGAGGGGACCACGGTAGGTTGGATTGCGGGAGGCGAATGGCTGGAATATACCGTCGATGTGCAGCAGCCGGGCCTGTACCGGATGGAGATGCGCTATGCCAGCGGCAACCAGGCCGGGGGCGGCCCCTTCTGGTGGGAGCAGGACGGGCAGCCACTGCACAGCCCTGCCCCGGTGACCTATACCGGAGACTGGGACGCCTGGTCGACCCGGACCATCAATGACATACCGCTCAAGGGCGGGGAGCAGGTGCTGCGGCTGCACTTTGGTGCAGGCGAATTGAATGTGGGACAGGTCACCTTTACCCAGACGGCTCAGTTGCCCTACGATCAGCCAGTGGCCGATGCCGGAGAGAATGTGCTGGTCCTCCTGCCGGCCGATACGGCCGGGCTGGATGGCAGCAACAGCAGCGACCCCGGCAGTGCGCCGCTCACCTTCAAATGGGAACAGCGGTATGGTCCCTCGGTCCTGGGCTTTTCCGATGCGCAGGCGGCGCAGCCGCAGGTGTCGGGCCTGGTGGAGGGGGTCTACCTGCTACGCCTGACGGTCGACAATGGCAGCTATACCGATACCGATGAAATGTACCTCATCTCCAGTGGCAGCCCCAATGTAGCGCCGACGGTTTCGCTGATCTCTCCCCGGGATCAGGCAGTTTCCCTGGTAGGCGACCCCATTGAGCTGTCGGCCTATGCGACCGACCTGATCGGCAGTGTCGCATACGTCGATTTCTTTGCCGGAGCCGACTTGCTCGGTACGGACAGCACGGCGCCCTATACCCTGACCTGGGTCCCGGAGGTGGGGACCTATGACCTGACCGCCGTGGCGGTCGATGATGAGGGCGCGACGGGGACGTCGCAGGTGGTACAGGTGACCATCGACCCGGCGCCCCCTTGTACGGGCACGTCCTTTGATGGCGATTTTTCCTGGGAGTTTTCCCCGGACGACAACAACCCCACTCTGACGTTTATCCCCTCCATCCAGGGCATGGGATCGCCTACCTGTATCCTGTATTACGGCACCAACCCCAGCGCCCTGCCGGGCTACAACGTAACCCCCAATGTCCCCTTTCAACTGAATGCCAGCGAGGGAACGCTGATCTATTTTTACTATACCTATTCCTATCCCGGTCAGGGAGAGAAAAACAATTCGGCTCACAAAGACACCTACCAGATCGGGACTTGTCAGTCCACGACAGGTCTGACTGCGGCTGCACCACTGGACATTCGATTTTACCCCAATCCGGTCACCCATAGCCTCACCCTGGAATTGCCGACTGGCAAAAGTAGCGTGCAGGTATGGTCCGCGACGGGCCAGCATCTGGACCAGTTTGAGGAGTGGGGTCCCCGGGCGACCTATGACATGCGGCATCTGCCTGCCGGGCTCTACCTGCTGGAGGTCCAGCACGCGGGGCGGCGGGCCATATTGAAAGTGGTGAAATAGGGGCTTAGGAAATGTTGGCAAGTGAGCCGGGGCCTTTAGTCCCCGGGCTGGTAGCGCAGGTAGCTGCCCTTGAAATCCTGGTTCCGGGCCTCGATCACGGCGGGGCCCGGGCCCGGCACAAATTCAATGGCGGCGTAGCCATTGGCAAACTCGATCACCTGGGAACGGGTAGGCGTCCCATAGTGGGCCAACAACTGCCCGGCCCCATCGTGGGCAAAGTACACCCGTGCTTCATAATCCAGCACCCGACGCCCCTCGGCATCGACCATGACGGCTTCGATCAGAAGGTTCCCATTGGGTAAGGGGCTGGAGCTAAGGCGAATGTGGTCAGGCTTTCCGGGCTGGTCGTAATGATAGATGAGGCGCAGGCTATCGGTGGCCACGACCTGCCCGCCGCGATAGGCGCGGGCCACGAGTTGGTTGGGCCCCTCGGCAAATAACAGGGGCCATTGCAGGCCCGCGGCGGGAAACTGGGCCGCCTGACGCGTCTTGCGACCCAGGGAGGTCCCATTCAGCCATAGCTCCACCGCCTCGGCATTGCTGTAGACACATACCTCCCGCTCTTCTCCGGGAGGGCCCATGCGCTCGGTCCAGGTATGGGATTCGATATAGGCAAAGGGGATGGTAGCCCAATAGCTTTTGAACACGTAATAGGCATCCTTGGGCAGGCCACTGCGGTCCAGAAGACCTTTTTGGTTGATGTAGGGAATGGCGTTTTCCGGCCGCAGGGGCGTACCGAAATCCTTGAAGGCCCACTGCGCGTTGCCCGGGAACCAATCCAGGGTCTCTGAAACCTGCAGATGCCAGTCAAAGAGGTCCACGATGTAGTTTTCACTCCAGTCGCCGCTGCGGGCGACATTTTTGACGTCTACCTGATTGCTGACTTCGGTCCACTCATCAGCCGGAAGCAGCCCCGATCCGGTGATGGGCTTCTCGCTGTGGCGGCCCACGTGGCTGGAGCCTCCGTACTCCATATGCAGCAGGGCCGGGTAGAGCGGGCGCTGCTTTTCGAGGGTGCTCTGGTAGTTGGTGTAGACGCCGGCGTACCAGCCGGACCAGATAGAGGGCGAAAAGACATCCGGAATGCTGGCCCCCGCATAATACTTGCGCATGGCAGTGAGCCGCCCAGGGTCCAGCTCATGGGCCAGCTCATGTAACTCGCGCACAAAGGCGTTGAGCCGGGTGGTGTCGTCGCCGCCGGGGAAGTCGGGTAACCAGTAGACCTCGTTGCCGAGGGACCAGAAAAAGATGGAAGGATGATGCCTATGCTGCCGGATTTGCTCCTGTAGCAGGCGCTTGGTCTGGGCCTGCCAGACCTCCCCGCCCATGCCGCCCCGGCACCAGGGCAGTTCGTCCCAGACGATGATGCCCAGCGAGTCGCAGGCGTCATAGACGCTGGGGTCCTGCGGGTAATGCCCCAGGCGGACAAAGTTGGCGCCCATCTCCTTGATCAGTCGCATGTCGCGACGGTGGAGGCTGTCGGGCATGGCGGCGCCATAGCCGGCATGTTCCTCGTGGCGATGGGTGCCGCGCAGCTTGAGGCGCTGCCCGTTCAGGTAAAAAGCCCCATGGGGCTCAAAGGCGTACCAGCGGTATCCGATCCGGCGCTGCTGTCGATCGACCACCTGGCCCTCCATCAGCAGGTCCACTTCAAGGGTGTATAGCTGCGGCCTATCCGGTGACCAAAGCAGGGGATCAGACAGAACGGGCAATTCGCCCTGCCAATGCGTCTGCTCTCCCTTTTTGACCCACTGCTCGGCGACCTGTGCACCCGCGGGATCGTACAGCCGCACCCGCAGCTGGTGCGGGCTGCTAGGGACTTGATTGAGCGTGACTTCCCAACGGGTACGGGCCTGACGGGCCGATACCTCTAGGGTCCAGACCTGCAACTCTTGCAGATAGGTCCCCGACACCACGTCCAGCCACAAGTCACGGGTGATCCCCCCATACAGGAAGAAATCGGCTTTTTGAGAGGGGATCAGATTGGGATCGTAGCCATTATCGACCCGGATGGCGAGGGTATTGGTCCCGGCGACGAGCCAGGGCGTAAGATCGACCACAAAGCCCAGGTAGCCTCCCACATGAGACCCGGCCAGGTGGCCGTTGACAAAGACCTTCGCCTTCATATTGGCGGCCTCAAACCGCAGCAGATAGCGCCGCCCGGGCTCAGGGGATAAGAGCAGCTCCTTGCGGTACCAGCTGGCATCGCGGCGGTACCCGGGCACCAGGTCGGTGGCATCCCACTGGTTCCAGGTATGGGGCAGGTTGATGGTCTGCCAGCCTTCGGCGGGCAGGGCAGAGGGGTGAGCAATAGGCTGCGGAAGGTAGGCCCAACCCTGGTTGAGGGATTGGGTCAGGCGAATGGGCTGGGCCGGCAGGCTCAGCCAGAAGAGGGGGGTAACACCCACCAGGCAGCATAGAAGGAAACGAATATTCATCGGGGGATAAACAGGCTTATGGACGAAGGAGAGGCACTTCCGTGGGGCTGGGACCTCAATCTATCGGTATAGATATAGGATAATTCCGCCTGCGGCCTATTGGCACACAGGCAGAAAGTGAATGTATGACATGTAGATGAGAAAAAAGTCTAAGAAAGGGGGCCGAAAAATGTAAGGTACTCGCAATCAGTTGCTTTTGTCGGCGTATTGGGAAGGCGTTTCCCCAAACTCCTGCTGAAAGCACTTGGAAAAATACTTGGGATCGCGAAAGCCCACCTGATAGGCGACCTCGGCAATGCTGAGCTTTTGCTGGCTCAGGAGCTGGGCCGCACGCTTGAGACGTACCTGTTTCAGGAAGCTCTTGGGAGTCTGGTTGGTCAGCGCCTTCATCTTCTTGAAGAGGAGCGGCCGGCTCACCGCCAGTTCATCAGCAAATTGCTCGACGGAGTAATCGGGATTGTCCATATGGGCCTCGGCCAGCTGCATGACTTTTTCGAGAAAGAGCTCATCGGCTGAGGTAACGGTGATCTCCTTGGGATCAAAGTTGCGCGTGCGGGCAAATTTCTCCCGCAGGTGTTGCTGGGTTTCGATCGCGTTTCGAACCCGCAGGCGGAGCTCATCCGGGTAGAAGGGCTTATTGACATAATCGTCGGCCCCGGTCTCCAGGCCTTCCAGCCGGAAAATCAGGGCGGTACGGGCGGTAAGCAGAATGACGGGAATGTGGCTGGTTTCCAGCTGAGTCTTGAGGTGGCGGCACAAGGTGGTGCCATCCATGCGGGGCATCATCACATCGCTGATGACGACGTCGGGCAGATGCTGCCGCGCCAGTTCCAGCCCCTGATGGCCATCAGGGGCCGTGAGGAGGCGGTATTCCCCCGCGAAGATGGATTGGATGTAGGCCAGTACTTCGGGATTGTCCTCGACGATAAGCAGCAAGGGCCTATCGGCGGCTGTCGCCGCCGGAGTGGCGGCTGGTTCGGGGAGACGCTCATAGTGTCGCCCATCTTCGCTGTCGCGAAAGTCGTGCTGGATCGCCGCTGCGGGCAAGTGGCTATGCCCCTGCGGCAGCCATACCCGGAAAGTGGCCCCCTGGCCAGGGCTGCTTTCTACCTCAATTCGCCCTCCATGCAGGCGCACGAGCTGCTCGGAGAGGGCCAGCCCGATGCCACTGCTGGCCTCGCCCTGATCAGACTTTTCTTCAAAATAGCGCTGGAAAATGCGCCCCTGGGTTTCTGGGCTCATCCCGCGGCCATTGTCCGCGACCTCAAAC